>JBAYAV010000009.1:0-23756 GCA_041669565.1 Lentisphaeria bacterium | reverse complement strand
CCCTATTTTCCAAACAACTCCGGAATTGTTTGACGATAATAAAAATATTTTGTGGGATAGTAAATTTTATCGCGGCCATTCATATTAAACCGGGAAAAACCATTCAATGCAGAACTGCTGATATGCTCTAATTTCTTGTCACATGGTATATAAACAGCCTGCGTATTCGGACGCATTTCATTAATATAGCTCATCTGATTCATTTCATAATCCAAGTCATAGCCATTACGCAAACCACGCACTAAAATAACATCCGAAAGCACCGACTCTTTCTCAATTAAATCAACAACAAGAGAATCAAAATAAACAACTTCATGAAAAGGCAACACCGACTCTAGTTCCTGATCCTTTTTCGTGTCCTTTTGCGGATTAATACCTACAGCCACAATCACTTTGTCAAACATCTGCTCCGCTTTCTCTAAGATCGAAAGATGACCAATATGAAATGGATTAAACGTGCCCGCATAAATACCAATCCGCGGACGACGACGCTCTAAATACTCTACTAAAAAATGCATCGTGCTACTGCACTCCGGAAATCGACGCGCAAAACGATTGAAAAAAGCACGCCGGCCCTTCCGATAATCTTGCATGTTCAAACACTGAAACTCCCGAAAAACCTGATACTCATACGCCAATAAATCAATCTCATTGCCATGAATAATCACCTGACAGTCATAATCATGAAAACGACTTGCCAATTCACTGTCCGCCACCTGAGTCTTGGTCGCCATAATCGCACGACAAATCTCCTCGCGGACACCATTACTCAACGAAAGACCATACTGCGAACAAACAAATAAAAAGGCCTCCACCGACAACTCTTCACTATTTCCGCCCTCCGGATACCACACTACATCATGAAACAAGGCGGTCAATAACAACTTCGCTCTTAATTCCTTGTCGCTGACAGTCTCTAATATCGCCGCACAAATGGTCTGTAAATGCACCAGCGTATGAAAATAACGGTGCGGCTGACGATAAGCTGCAAAAACACGCGACAACCATACCTGGCTATAATCCAGCTCGTAGTAATTATTCTGAATCAGCATCTCGAGTATTTTTTGCTCGCGCTCTTCGGGCTTTACCGCTCTAGCCTGACTGTCATCCGTAAAACACGGCATGGTTCTCGTCGAAAATTTTTTCATCTTTATTCCAGAAATCGTTTTTCTTGGTTTTTATGATATGCAAAAAAATACTTGTAAAAATAATATATGCCCTGCCTACTTTATTTCAAACCCACGAAGAAAAGTAGTTCCGCATCCCATCCTAGTCCTTTTTCCTGCTACGGGCCCTATTATCCAGCGGAACCTCGTGGAATCATTCATCCCCCGAAACCATATCCAACGCTTTTATGCGCGCGTTAATTCCTTTTTGCAGACTTTTTACCAATGGAATAAGAGACAACAGCAGAAATGGCGCTACAAAAAACAACGTCCGGATGCCGCCAAAATAAACCAGAAGACCCGCTAAAAGATGCGCACCAATACCGCCAATCGATCGAAAGGTGCCGGCCCAGCCAAACATCGCGCCCTTATCCTTATTCGCCGTCTGACGAGACAGCCACATATTCCACACTGGCTCCAGTCCCGCAGAACAAAAAATAAAACAAAATCGCAAAGGCATCAATACCACAACGGGCCATACAAAAGACGGCGAACCACCTATTACACAAGGCGGTAGCCCCCGTAAAGCCCACGGTATTACTGCAATTCCAAGCATGAAAATCGCAGCGCCCGCCGCCGAATAATACGCAACTTTCGCCGAATGCCTGTCAACCAGCCGCCCGAGCACGAAGCCCGAAAGCATCGCCCCGATACTCCCCATGCACATGACCAGGCTGGTCCACCGCGCTGCACCCGAAACAGACGATCCACCATTCAGCATCTCAACATAAAGCGGAAACTGCGAATAATCAAGCAAACGCGCCGTATTCGCAAAAGCGCATATCAGCAGTAAACCGATGGCCGGACGAAGCTTCCTCCATATTTCATGAATATTAAATTCCCGCACAAGAGGATGCGACATAATCGCCGGTCTCTTAAAATGCTCCTGCGCTCCAAACAATACCAAAAAGGCCGAAATAAACAACACCAGCCCCGCAATCTTAAAGGCCGCACGATAACCAAAATGAGTCGCTAAAAGTCCGCCTAAAAACAGCCCCATCATCTGGCCAGAAAAAACAGAGGAACTCAAAACCCCCAAGGCAAACCCCGAACGCTCTTTCGGCGCACAACTTACCACCAAGGTTAACGAAGCCGACATGGTGCCGGTAAAAACGCCCTGCAAAAGACGAAGCACAAAATAGCTCTGGATGGTATGAATAAAGCCGATGGCAGCCAAAACAAAAGCGCCACCGAACGTCGCCCGCAATACCATCGTTTTCCGCCCAAAACGATCCGCTAAAGAGCCCCATATCGGCGACATTACCGCAAAAGATAAATTCGCTGCAGCCGCCGATAATGCCGCATACATGCGTATGTCAGACTCTGAGACAACTCCCAAGCACTCACGGAAATAAAATGGCGCAAACGGAAGCGCTAAGGAAAACCCGCAAATGCTCAAAAACTGCGTAATCCACATGACGACAAGATTGCGCTTCCAATTTACAGTATTATCATTCATTTGCTGTTTTCATCATAAAAATATAAAAAAATCGGAGTTCATCCGATACGACGCTCCATTCGACCGAGTCCAAATAATTTATTTTCCTTGCTTAGAGCAAAAAAAGGAACGTTTAATATAATTCCCCAAACACAGTTTATGCGAATCGAGGATTGTTTTTCGAAAATCATTCTAGCATTAAAGCCCTTGCGGGCCATTGTCCCCGTCGCGACGCAAATTTCATTTGTGATATAGAAGCCGGACAATCTTCACATACGCATTCGCGATTCATCCGCACATAATGAAAAACCCCGCCTGCATCCAAAAATGCAGGCGGGGTAAATTCAGAATGTGAATTTCAAATTACAGCACTAAATTAGTAACTGAAATTTACACAATTTTTGTAGCCTTCGCCAGCCGCATGACCATCGCCTAAGACTACGTTAAAACGCTCACCATGACGTGCCGCTACCTTATAATCTCCAGTTGTGGTTTGGCAGTCTGCTAGAACTAAGTCCGTTTTGCCAACTTCAGTTGCAGAATCCGAAAAAGCAGCTTTAATTAACGTTGCTTCGATAGCATCAGTACCAGATGTTCCTGTAGGTGTGTTCCAAACATCACCATAAAGGATACATTCAGTGGGGCTGTCAATAACCGTTAAAACGATGGGGTAATGCGGGTTACAACCATAGCTCAAGCTAGTGTCGTCGCCATCCCAATCCTGAATAACGCCAGTAGATTCTGCCGGGCAGGTAAAGGACTTGGCATTGTTTACCATGTCATTCAATGCAGCAGCCCATAATCTTTGGTTTTTCGTGACATTTGTAGCAAGACCATTACTGGAAGCAGACGCAGCATCAGCTGCAGTATAGCTAGCGGAAGGAAGAGTATCCTCGCTATCTTCACTGTACATAAATGCGCCCAGACCAATCTGTTTCAGATTGTTAACACAAGTAATGTTACGGGCTTTTTCACGTGCCTTTGACAATGCAGGCAACAGCATGGCGGCCAAAATGGCGATAATCGCGATTACGACCAGCAATTCGATCAATGTAAATGACTTTTTCATTTTTCTTTTTTCCTCTTGTTTTTGTACATAAAATTAGGATTTTTTAAAAACCATGAAAGACTTAGTCTCTCTCCATTATTAATATTATACGAACAAATAATTCATAAAACAAGTCTTTTTATTATTTTTTTTGAAAAAAAAGAAAAAAAAGAACTTTTCTGCCTATTTTACACCCCATATACAAAAAACATTTCCAACCGTCGGCACGCACCTCAACGGATTATCCCAACAAAAAACACGCCGTTGTGCGTCTTCACGTGTTCCTTTTCAAACACAGCACTACTTTCGTTCTTGTTAAAACGGAACAGCACCATTTTTCAGCCGTCAGTAGCTATAATTGCAAATATTTTTATAGGCGGTGCTTTCCGCGTGCCCATCTCCTAGCACAACATTAAATCGCACCCCATGCCGAGCTGCAATTTTAGCATTTCCTTCATCCGTAGTAGAAACATAATCTGCGTAATCCGCTAGATTAATAGCCTCGCCGCCAACCTCCCCGTCAATAGCGAAGCTCGGCGTAGCGGCATAAAGGATTGTGGCTTTCGACGATACCCCGCCGGGATTCAGCGCTGAGCCATTCCATACATCAACATACAGCATGCATTTTGTTGGATTTGTTATTGTTGTTAAAAGAATGGGATAAATCGGATTTGCAGCGTAGCAGAGAGGATGATCCGCTCCGTCCCAATTCGGAACCGTACCCAAAGACTCCGCGGGACAAGAGAAAGACTTTGCATTCCCAACCATGTCATTCAGTGCCGCGGCCCAGAGCCGATTATTGGTTCCGGATATGGAAGCTGAAGCCGCATTATTGCTGCCATCCTCCAACGAAGTGGACGGCAGGCGATCCTTATTGGCGCCGGCATACATATAAGCGCCAAGGCCAATTTGCTTCAGATTATTAACGCAGGCAATGCTTCGCGCCTTTTCACGGGCTTTGGACAACGCCGGGAGCAGCATCGCCGCCAAAATCGCAATAATGGCAATTACAACTAGGAGCTCGATTAATGTAAAAAAACTTTTTTCTTTCACGCTTTTTCCTTCCATTCATGAATGAAAGAGATGCACAACGAGCATCTCTGTATCCTTTATCTTCAGCAAAAATCGCCTTTATCTGAATTCAAAAAAACGGAGTCCTCCAGCACAAACATTCATCAAAGTACAACAACAACACTTTTTTTTAATGTTTCTGTTCTTCAAAAGGAGTCCCCCTCCACTCCATTCTATTTTCAAAAATTATTGCAGCAAAACCGAGCGATTTTTAACACCATGGATTCGACCCAATCATCCCGCCAAAGCGCCAATTTCACCGGTACCACCTTTCACAGGATGAGGAAAATCATATTCTGCCCCTCTTCCAAACTTGGCAGCCCCATCCGACCGCGAATACAGGAGCTGTAGTCCGGCAACACCTCATTAATCTCTCGAGCAGCTTTGGCATCTGTTAAAGAATTGCAAGGACACCGATTCTTTTTTTCCATTTACATTGTACATTTCATTTTAGTTTTTATTGCCTCAGCGGCAAAAAAAACCGCATCTCGTAAAAGAAACGAAATGCGGTAGATATATATAAGTCAAGAAAAATACTAGTGTCTAAAATCAGGCATGCCTCGTAGTTCATTTGCACGCACTGGCTGACCATCCGGCTTAACCAAACGGACATTTACAAAAATCATCAAGTTCACTTTTTGGCCATACTCACCAGTACTCTGAAAAAGTTTTCCAAGCAGAGGAATATCACCAAGGAAAGGAACCTTATCTTTATATTTATTCAAACGTTCCTGAATCATACCACCAAGAACAAGCGTTTCGTTATCGTAAACAACAACTTTCGTATTCACTTCACGTTTTGAAAGAATAGGCATGCTCATCGGCATATCAAGTGTTTGCCCATCTAAGAGCATCGTATAAGAAAACTGCGTATCGTATCCTAGAAAGTCAACCACCTGTGGAAGAAGATCCAGCTCAATGGAATACTCATCCGAAGAAACACGGGGAGTCACATCAAGAATAACACCAATTTCGGTCGCTTCACCAAATTCAGGAGTTGCCGGCGTCATGGACGTCACGTTACCAGAATCGCCAGTATCGGTTTCGATTTCAGGCTCATTCCAGGATTCTGGGAAATAACGAACCGTGACCATTTTCAGCTGTGCGGTTGCACCACTGATTGTTGTTACTTTCGGGCAGGACAAAACATTTGCAGAATCTTCCTGATTAATAGCGTGAATAACGGTGTTGAAAGCAAAATTACCAATCACAGAATAAACATTGAAAAGAGTATCCGTAGTATTATCCAAACCGAGAGCCGTTGCATTAAAACGCAACGCATTTGAGGTAAAATCAGCAATTTTACCAATACCCGCTTGAAAGCTACCACTATTATAACTAGAATTACTACCGGTCAGACTCGGGCTTGAACTACCGTCACTAGCAACCGGACTCGAACCGCCACTTAACAAAGTCCAGTCAAAGCCAAGAGTCTCCAAGTTATTCTGATCGATTTCCACAAATTTCGCCTCAATTGTAACCTGCCGAGGCGTATCATTGATCTCTTCAAGAATTTTACGAATACGCGCTTGATTTTCAGGAGTATGATGAACAATTAATTTACCAGAGCGCGCAAAGAAAGAGATTTTAGACCCCGCAAGAATTGGCACGCCCATATTAGCGAATTGCTGCTGAACATCAACATATGCCGATGTCCCCCCCGCACTATCATCATCATCATCATCATCATCATCATCGTCATCATCGTCATCATCATCGTCATCATCATCGCCCGTATCCAGTGTCAGTTTAGACATTTTTGAACGCGTACGAGGAGAATCGAAAACACCAGCTGCCACGCTGTAATAACGCGTTTCCATTTGATCCATCGCAATGGATTTATGCGCCACGATCACCGCGGCATCCGTCACTTTAAGTTTTAGGTCATTTCCGATACAGATAAAATCAAGCACCTCACGCGGAGTCACATTCACAAGATTAAGGCTTACGGGGCGTTTTCCAACATCTTCGCCGGTTTCCGTAGAATCGGATTCTGTCGAGCTTGTACCGCCCATTGATTGACCGACCAGCTCGCCAAGACCGAGATCACCACCAAGATCGCCACCCATGCCTGCGCCCATGCCTGCGGCACCACCGAGGCTTCCCAAATCACCACCCAGGCCTCCCAAGCCATTGGGATTCTGATTCACTTGTTCGATTACTTTTTGTTGAACTTTACTCCCTTTTATAGGTGTTAACAAAGGAACAATATTAACGCCCTCGCCTTCGGGGTCACTTTCTTTGATTTTACGCGGCAATATTGTTGAGAGCACTTCTGAGAGAGGATCATTATCAAAGACAATCTTAGGGATAATAATACTATCCAATTTTTTATTGATTCCCATTGCATCATCTGTTTTCCGAATCGTCTGGGTACCAACGGCATCAACGGAACTACTCATTAACGGGGTTACCGGTTCCGACCATTTCCAGCGAACTTCAGCTAACCGCTCATTCAAGACGCCGATAAATTTTTCATCTGCGGCTTTTTTCATCAAATCATTAATATGTGCAAGATAGCGAATTGCTGTCAAATCGAAGGGGTTATCCACAAGGACTTGTTCAAATGCATCGCGAGCCTGAGCATAGCGCTGATGCTGCATAAAAACTTTTCCTTCTTGAATTTGTTGACGAATTGAAGTATCCTGCTCGGAAAGCCCCGGCATTATATTTGTTACACTTGTATTCCGTTCAAACTCCATTTTTTTCTTCAAGTCATTCAAATATTTTCCGAGAATCTCAATTTTTTTCAGCGTATCTTTATCGCGAGGAACATCCCCATACTTCACGTTTCTAGCCAATCCCAACTGCACCTGGGCATTCTCAATTTTTTCTTCGGCGATACTACTATCTTTTTCGGCCTGCTGACGATATACTTCGGCCAAACCAATACAAACCTTAACCCGAAGAAGTTCGCATTCATTCAAAATACTATTTTTTTGCGGTAGGCTTTCCGCAGATTCCAGATCAATAATCTTAACTGCGTCATCAATGCTTTTTATACAGCTGTTATAAGCGTTAATCGCATTAACATAGTCTCCGTCATCATAACTTTTCGCTGCAGCATCAGCGTGGATCAAGGCCACATCCGCAAGCTTTTTAGCCTCCTGAAAATTCAAAGAAGAAATTTTCAGAATCTCACTGCGTTTTACTTCCTCTTTATAGCCCTTTACCTTAATACGAATATCGATCAATTTTTTTGCATAAGCATCAATATCCTCTTTGCAGGTCTTATAAATATTTTTATTCTTTTGGGGAAAATTATTATATCGTCTCAAGAAAAAATCAGCACGCGTCAACAAGGCCTCAATATTATTGCATTTTTTATCCAAGTCCGTAATCTTATGATTTTTCTCCAGTAACGCAGCTTCTTGAAATTCATTTTTTACATCAGCCAAAGAATCACGCACATTCGACAGGCATATATCCGGATTATCCTTATTCTGAGAACTTACATAAGCTTCTTCCACAGTCTGCAAATTTAATTCTTTCTCACGAATCTCAAATTCAGACAATTTTTTACTGTCTATTTTTGGAGTTTCGGAAGTGCGCGCCTGCGTTTCCTTATTTTCCGACTTTTGGGAAGGGGCCTCTTTTGCAGCCGGCTCCCCGGAATCGAATGAAAAATTGATCTCTTCATCCGCATAACACACAAAAAGAAGAGAGAATAGAGCAACACCGATCAGTACACAAAGTTTTTTTTCAAAACCTTTCATCTGCCGATATTTTTTTTCAATTGTCATGTCATTTCTTTCCTGATATCTCATCATAAGCGCGAACTTTCTGACGATTTCTATTAATAATATTATTTTTTTACAAAGATATTACATTATAATTAAAATACAACCTAAAAAGACTTCTTTTTGCAACACTTCTTACTATAAGCCCAAAATCTATTCACGGAAGCTTCTTCTGGAAGTTCCGCGGCGATCTTCTCCAGGCGGACGACGACCATTTTCTTCTATTCCATTGTCACTTCTATTGCTTTGACTTAATTCAAAATCTTTTTTGATATTTAATTTTGGAATTGTATACTCTACAACAATCTTTTCCTTCGACGCATCTAACTTGCCAATTTTTACGATTTCCGGCGTCTCAATATTCAATTTATAATACTGCGTAACCAAATTCCCATTAATCTTCTTATTCAATTCCAGAACCTCGCCATTGCGCTTTAACTGGGCAAAACGACGCAGGAGAATGCGAATATCATTCCGGTTTCGCGAAGCAAGAAAAACAAAATAAGCCGAAAATTTTGTTTCCAGAACAGGCTTCCTCAATGGCATCTGGTATAATTCTTTGTCACTGGACTGAATCGTCAAAATATTTTGGCCTTCATTAATATCCAAAAGCTTAAATCCATCAACCGAATCTTCGAGCTGCTTCGTAAGAGTTTGATTTCCCGCTGTAAGCATGATCTTCCAGTCCTTCTTGTTATCACTCTCAACGGTCCTGAGATTTGAAAAAACAAAAGGAATTCTGCGCTTAAAAATTCGAATTTTACGAAGAAGCAAAGCAAGATCCGGAAAACTCTCAGCGTCATTCATCAAGGTTCCCGCTACATATTCTTCGTTATTTAGGAAACCATCTTCATCTTTATCCATAAAACCATCATCCGGATTCAGAAAATTCAGAAAGTCACGGTATTTTTGCTCAATAAGATCGGGAATACCATCATTATCCGTGTCGTCATCCATCGTCGTCTCTTTTGCAATAGGATCAAATTCTGTTTTACAAAAAGGGCAAATATCATCTTTTATGTTAACAAGGTGATTACATTTCTCACTTTTGCACAACACATAGGGCGCTGGTGTAAACAACCCCGACCGCGAGCTGAATCCGTGGCTGATTACATCAATCAAATTGCGCTTGTCTTTGATGCTCCCCACGCCATTAAAGCCACTCAAATCCAGTGTCGGCAAAACCTCACCACCGGAAATCTTAGTCTGGCTCTCTGCCTTTTTCTCTTTTATTGTTTGCGTATACATCTCAATTTTGGTATTCACAAAAAATAAACTGATCATCATGCACAGAAACGCTAAGATCAAAATAATTTTTTCAAAATGTTTTAACAACAACTCCAGCATACGTCTCCTCGTAAGACACAACTTCAAACTTTTACAATAAAGATCTTTATGAAATATCCCAAAAAAACATTTTCAGGATGCAATTTTATTCTTTGGCCTGTTCTTCTACGATTTTGAATTCAAGCAAATCAAAACGGACCTTTAATTGGATATGCCCCTTCTCGAACGCTAAATAATCCTGCCGCTTCGGACTCAATTTAATCCAATGCTCTCTTCCGGTTTCAATGTTTTTCTTCCCGTCATTCGTCTCTTGCGAAAAGAGATTCTGATCCATAGTGCCAAGATTACGATTATTATCCGTTCCCCGCATACCGCTATTATTCTGCGTTGGAAACCCCATCATCCCCGGCATATCATTCGTTCTATTCCCTGAATTTAATTGTGGATTTTTTTCACTATCCTTCGCATTAAGAGCAATTCGATCATTTACAATCTGAGTAAATTGAAGGCTTGAAACAATTGTAAAGTCCCGCAAATAGAAAAGCATCGTTGTATCACTGCTCATCCGATTCAAAAACTTCTGTAGCGTAGCGCCATCACCGGTAATCGCGATATTAATCGGCGTTACGGTATAACGATCCTGGCTATACGTCGCAAAAACCAACGGCCACGAAATACTGGAGACTTCTTTAACCCCGGATTCCGCAAGAATTGTGATAACGCGACGATAAATATACAGCATCCGAAAGACTGGAAAAAATTCATCCTTTCCCAAATAACCATATTGAACAATTTTATTAAATTCGACCCCGAGATTATTCACCGTCATTTCATTCTTTATAACGAATTGAGTCATATCATTTAGATTCTCGCGAATCCAACGGATGGCTTCCGGGCTGGAACTTGGAATTTTCGGCACAATCTTATACTTTTTACCAAGGCCGTCACAAAGCTTCTGGTATTCATTCTTCGCATTTTCTGCATTTTTTTGAGACTGAACCACATTGACCACAACACCGCTATCCGGCTTCAAACGAATCTTACTCTTTTTTACTTTATCAAAAAAAGCAAGCTCCTTCTTTGTCTTTTCTTCAATCTTGGCCAACTCACTCTGATCCCCCATCAACTCAAGAATAAAAAACAAACTTAAAATCAAGCTGATAAACGAGATTACAATTAAAACTAAATTTTTCTTCAATATTTCCATATATATACCTATCAGCGCCTCATCATAGAAGAATTATTACCGCCGCCAAGGTTCATCGAACGGATATTGGAATTACTGCCAAATAAATTATAACTCATCGGTATTTCAAATTTAACCTGTATGGTAAAACTTCCCAAATTATTAAGATTATCCGACGCCTTAAAAGATTTCAAAACAGTCATCTTGGCATCCGAACTGAACAGTCTTGATTTTCGTAAATTTGCAACATATATTTCCTCCGGAGTGGTATTCTTTGCCAAAGGACGAGCTTTCTTTTCTTCCCCGCCTAAAAAATCCGCAGCAGGCGCTTCCTCTTTAACCTTCTCCGGAATCTCAAATGGAAAATTCAATTCCGGCGGCACTGTATAAGTACAATCGCCAGGATAAGCCATGACATAATTGCCCACAAGCTCGAGTCCACCAATCGTCACAGACTGAACAACAGCGACCTTCGGAGCATCTTTGCCCATACCCATGCCCATGTCCATGCCCATACCCATGCCCATGCCAGCATCACCAAAAAGCATGGACTCATCCATCATTCCGCCTCCCATACCGGGATCCTTTTCCATCGAATCCATACTCTTTACAACACTTACGGGATCAAACTCTTTCATTTTTCCAATCACTGGCTTAATCGAAGTCAGCCATAACTCATCCGGCTTCAATCGATACAATTCCGAAATAATCATCGGCCATTTTGTCCGGCTTAAAAGAAGACTATCGATATTTTTATATTCTGAGATATTATAATTCATATCCCCCTTAAACTGCTGAATCTTTTCCAGATTTCCTTCATTGGCCTTCCGCAATTCAACCAAACCACCACTAGGATCGCTATACAGCTTTTCGGCCATGTGAATACGTTTTCCAAGCCCCTGCCACATGACGCCAAGCATAATAACAATAACGAACATCGAAATAATCAGGAACGGCTTTTTCTTATTCAGACTCTGCTGACGGCATATACTTGCCGGCAGCAAGGATATTTCAACAGGGCAAGATGTATAATAACGCAACGCCAGTCCAATAACCTCACTGAACATATGCGCGACTTCTTCCAATTTAACACGATCAATATTCTCCCCAAAACTGACAATTGAAAAGGGATTAAAAAACTTAACGGGAATTGATAATTTTTCAGAAAAGAAGACATCGCAGTACGTCAAAACAGAACTGCCGCCTGTCAAGTACATCTTTGTCGGCGCATGCCCCTTCTGCTGACCACGATAAATACTAATCGAACGCGATACTTCACCATGAAGACGCGCCATTACATTACGAATAATTTTCGAGACGTTGATCGCCGTTTCAGATCCCGTTTCAGCATAGGCACCACCTAATGCAACAAAACCATGATGCCGTTTTAATTCCTCTGCTTCCGGCAGACCAATATTAAATTCCTTCGCGATTTGCTGCGTAATTGAATACCCCGCAATTGGAATGGTACGTGCAAAGAAACGCTCCCCTTCAATAAAAATAAGATTTGAACTACGACCGCCGATATTCAGGATTATCACACACTCATCAACCCCAAAGTCATTCCCTTTTGCTGCATTATAACAGGCTACCGGAGCCACATCAACTAAGATCGGATCCAGCCCAACAGACTGTACCGCTTTCGTATACTGCTCAACAATATCTTCCTTAATTACCACGGACATCACATCTACATTTTCGGGATCATTTCCCACAATCAGCTGATAGTCCCAAATAACTTCATCGATAGCGAAAGGGATATTTCGGCGCGCTTCAAATTCGGCAAGCTGTTTGATCTGTTTTTTGTCATAGCTACCGCTTGCTGGAATTTTTCCAAAACGGATTAGCGCAGACTGCCCTGAAATAGAAAGCAATGTACGCACCGTGTGAATATTTGTTTCAGCCAGCATTTGCCTAAGAAGGCCAGAAACAACGCCAATACGCGTACTTTCAGACAGTTCGTTCTCATATTCGCGGTACGCAAAATTATTGAGTTTCATAATTCCTGAATTATCAAACTCAAATTCACATAGCTTAATACTAGTTGAACCAATGTCAATCGCTAAAATTTTCTCGCTCGATGCCATATTACCCTAACATAAAATAAAAATATCTAAAAAGTAAACCAGAATACTAATCCGCCTTTTCAGAAACATAGTAATCGTAATCCAACACGGCAAAAGGAGTTTTGCTACGCGGAGAAATATCATTCAGGTATTTCTTCACCTTGCTTAACTCTTTTAACTTAAACCATCCACGTGGCATTCCACTACCATCAATAGTAATCGGATCCGCATGCAACAGCTGCCCACTTGCCCGAAAATCCACATAGACCGAAGTCTTTCCTAAATCCGGACGCGTACTTCCACAAACCTTCTCAATAAAACTGGGACGAACATAAACAACCGAATTTAATTTTTTCCCACATTTTAAATCAATAACTTTGATGGTTTGTTCCAACATGACCAAACGCCCATTTTTGCGCGGGATCAATAATTTATAGCTCATTTCCGCTTCATCAACCCATTCATCCTTATCACCACTCAATTCAAATTCCACGCGCACCGCCAGCCAGCTGTCGCCACTACCGGACGAACCATACCTAGAATCTTGAAACTGCGGTGTTCGTTCTACATCAAGTTTTATTTTAGCCTTGTCAATCTTTGGCCCACCAAACACTGCTGCGTCTGGAAGGAGAAATCCAACTAGAAAGATCACCCATAATAATTTTACAGCTGATTTTGACATTGCACATCATCCTTGGTTTTTATTTTCACGATTTTTTTTGTTAAAAAAAAGACTCTTTTTACAATAATTGGCCATCCTAGAAACTGCAAGAGAAAAAAGCATTTTTTTCGTTCTTTTTTTGAAAAAAATGCTTTTTTATACTTTCGACCCAATTTTCCGTATTTTCATCCAGTCATTCAATGGAGCTAAACTACCCCAAAATTCTTTGTGGACCGCGTCCCCAACAGCAAGAGGCAAAATTTTCCGCGCTTCAATCAATCGGCTTTGCATTTCCGAGGTCTTTGCAATCATTTCCTGACGCGATGCAACCGCTATCGCGCGTCTTTTTTCAGAATACGCCTGCGCAATCCGCTTATCCGCCACAGCGCGCTCACTTTGCAAAACAGCGGCAATATTTTCAATAATGTCCACACTTGAAATATCGACCGATAAAATTTCAAAACATGTACCAGAATCAAGCCCCGCAGCCAAAATATGGCTTGTAATTATTTCCGGTCTTTCCAGTATTTCTCGATGCGATTCCGCTTTACCAATGGTCGCAACAATGCCCTCACCCACACGAGCGATGACTGTATTCTCCCCAGCACCACCGACAATTTTTTCAAGCTTTGTACGAACGGTAATACGGGCTCGCACCCCTAATTTTATACCATCTTTTGCGACACTTGACAATTCATTGTTTTTATAGCCCGATCCATCCGAAGGACAAAGCAACACTTTCGGATTAACATGGCTCTCCACTGCATCAAGCACATTCCGACCAGCCAAATCGATGGCGGCAATTTGTTTAAAGCTCAGCTGGATACCAGCCTTATCCGCCGAGACGACTGCACCGGATACTTGCTCTAAATGCCCGCCGCTCATAACATGGGCTTCCAATTCTTCCAACGTAACAACAATACCAGCCTTTTTAAGAACCTTGTACGCATCCACAATCGCGATCACTGGATTCTTGCGCATGTGCATCATAACCAAATAAAACGGGCTGATTTTCAATCCCGCAGCGGTGCTTTCTACCCAAATTGAAAAATATTTCAAAAAAATCCAGCAAAAAATTCCCGCAACTCCAAAAGCAACGGCTGCTAAAAACAACAAAACAAAAAGAAAAATATTGATTATGGACATCTATTTCCCAAAGATAAAGAAATTTCGTAAGAAAAAATATTACGCACCTTTTCTTCTGCAATCCCGCAGTCTGCGCTTTTTTGGAACAGCATTTCAAAAACAAAGCCGAAATTTCGAATAAAAAGCTAAAAACAATAGTTACTTAAAAAACCTTTTATTCAAATTTTCGGCATAATCGGGGATTTTTTTATTCGAAGCCAAAAGACTGATAATCGATCTGACAACATTGTAATTTCATCCCTTTTCAGCAAAAGGCACTTCCATGAAAGCACCCTGATATACTTTTTCAAATAAGATTTATTTGCTAGCTTGATATTTTTCGTAATCAACCTTGCTAACAAAGCGTGTCAAATTACGACCATCCGCTGTTTTGCCTTTATAAGCATATCTGCCATTCGCATACTGTATTGCTTCAGTAACATCTACATTTACATTTTCACGAGCTTTAACATCCCAAAAACTTGCTTTCATTTTTTTGTCCTTCTTGTTAACATGGAAATAAATATGCTTTGATGGCTAAACCATCGCCAGAAACCTGAAAACAATACGAACTTCAGGCATAGATTTAATGTATAGCGTGTTATTGCTTTTTTGCAAATTTTTTCGGCCTTTTTTCTTGCTTTTTTGCCTTTTTTCGGGTTTTTCTTTGTTTTCTCCTAAAAAAAACTCCCTTACCTGTTCCTTTAAAAAAAATAAAACAAGCATAACACTTTCATGTTATTTTAATTTATGGCATATATTTTTGCATTTTTCAATAATTTCTTCCTGCCCGGGAACATATTTGTCTTTCATTACAATTTTGCCATTACAAATCACCGTATCAATAACACTCGAATCCGCAGCATAGACCAAGTTTGCGATGAGGCTATAATCCCCCACCATCTGTGGGCTGTTTAAATCAATCAATAATCCATCTGCCAACTTCCCTTCTGCAATCACGCCAGCATTCAGCCCCATGGCCTCCGCACCAGCTTGAGTTGCCATACGATAGACATCCTCATCCTTGCCCGCAATCGGGGACCCGCTTTGTAATTTAGCAGACAACGCCGCAAATTTCATTTCTTCGAGCATCGATGCATTATTATTGGACGAGCAGCCGTCTGTTCCAAGAACCACGCGACATTTCCGATTAACAGCATCCTGGAAACGAAACAACCCACTACAGAGTTTCATATTAGAAACAGGATTATGGATAAGCACCGCCCCACTGGCATGAACCATTTGCAATTCATCGTCCGTAAGATACACACCATGTGCGAGAAGCGTTTGAGGAGAGAGAAGTCCGAGTTTATGTAAATATGCAACCGGTGTCAAGCCATGTTCTTTAACGCAGTCCACAACTTCTTTTTTTGTTTCAGCGGCGTGGATATGCAAAATTGCTTTTTCAGCCACGGCTTTTTCTCGTATTTCAAGCAGTGTTTTTTTATTAACGGTATAGATCGCATGGGGCGCGTAAGTGATAATAATGCGATCGGATATCTGAGGCACGTATTCATGCAATTCGTCATTTGCGCGTCGATTGCTTTCAGACACCCCGCCACCAGGCACACAGATATACATATAGCCTACTGCAGCACGAAAATTCATTTCTTCGGCGGCTTTTATAACCGCTGTCTGATGCCAGTACATGTCGTTCATAAAAACCGTACCGGAACGAAGCATTTCCAGAATCGCAAGTTTGGTGCCCCAATAGATATCATCCGCCGTCAATTTTGCTTCCGCCGGCCAAATATAGTTATTCAGCCAGTCAAAGAGTTCTTTATCATCGGCATAGCCCCGCAGGAGCGTCATTGCTGCATGGGTATGCATATTATAGAATGCGGGCACCAGTGCCTGAGTCCCTTTGGAATCGAGTACTTCATCCGCTGTTTGATCCGCCGGCGCGTGCAAATCAGTATATTGATTCCCGTTTATCAGAACATTAGTTTGCTTACCATCCACAATGACATTCTTTAATAAAAGGCTCTTTTCCATTCTTCGGTATCCTCTTTCTGCTTTTTTTCGTTAAAAACTGAATTTTAATAATATAACCTGCATTATCTGCATTTTACATTTTAGTTTGATAAACTACAGTAAGTAAATGGACTTCTTATAATCCACGAGAAGTCTTCAAAAAAGAGGTCATTCTACGAAGCAATAAAGTTTGCTTCCGCAGAGGCTTTGTTCCTATTTTGTTTTTTTCGGTGCTGTCCAAGAATGCTTAATCGCACAAAATTACGAACTGTTTTATACGCCATTTTGGATTCTTTGTCACTCTTTTGATTGATACAAAAAGCGGAAAAACAACACCGCTTTAAAATTTCTTCCACTCAGCCGCAAAGACAACCAGAATTCAACAGTGATTGCAGCAATATCGATGGATTCTTGCCCAAAAAAAAATCTTTTTAATTCGTTCAGGACTCAAAAATTATCGTTATCATACAACAGGGAGTAAAATCTGATGTCCGAAAAATGTACGCAATACACACCATCCGTCATTGAGCCAAAATGGCAAAAATACTGGGACAAAAACAAAACATTCAAAGCCGTAGACTGCGATTACAGCCGGAAAAAACTTTACGTACTGGATATGTTTCCTTATCCATCCGGTGCAGGACTCCATGTGGGGCATCCTGAAGGCTACACGGCCTCGGATATCTGGTGCCGTTTCAAGCGTATGAACGGTTACAATGTACTCCATACCATGGGTTGGGACGCCTTTGGGCTGCCTGCCGAACAGTATGCTGTTAAAACAGGCACCCATCCAGCTGTTACCACAAGAAAAAATATTTGTGTCTTCAAACGTCAGTTAGAATCTTTTGGTTTTAGTTTTGACTGGGATCGCGAAATCAATACAACCGACCCCTCCTATTACAAATGGACCCAGTGGATTTTCGAACAACTTTACAAGAAGGGGCTTGCCTACGAATCTGAGAAGCCGGTAAACTGGTGCCCGGAACTAGGAACCGTACTCGCCAATGAAGAAGTCATTAACGGCCGTTCTGAGGTCGGCAATTATCCTGTCATTCGCAAGCCGGTTCGTCAATGGGTTTTGAAGATCACGGAGTACGCCGATCAATTATTAAAGGGCGTACAGGATCTGGATTGGCCCGAAGGCACCAAAGAAATGCAGAAAAACTGGATTGGCAAATCGACCGGCGCGGAAGTGACTTTTCACGTAAAAGATTCTGATGACGTTATTACCGTTTATACGACGCGTCCGGATACTTTATTTGGTGCGACTTATATGGTATTAGCTCCCGAGCATCCGCTCGTTCAGAAAATCACGACCAACAGTTATAAAGCTGCGGTGACCGCATATGCAGAAGCCGCCAGCAGCAAATCCGACCTTGCCCGTACGGATAACAAAGAAAAAACGGGCGAATTCACCGGAGCATATGCCACGAATCCAGTAAATGGCCAAGCCATTCCGATCTGGATTTCGGATTATGTTTTAAGTACGTACGGCACCGGCGCCATTATGGCTGTTCCGGCGCACGACACACGAGATTTTGAATTTGCCCAAAAATTTAGCATCCCGATTATCTGTATTTTGAAGCCCACGCAAGAAGCTTGCGAAGCAGCCGGCGTTAAACGCGAAGACGTATTAGCAGGGAAAACCTGCTGGACAGGCGATGGCGTGTTATTCAATTCGGCCAATGATGAAATTTCCATGGACGGGCTTACTGTTGTGGATTCCAAAAAGAAAATGGCAGACTGGTTGGTGGCAAAGGGCTATGGCAAAGAAACCACCAATTTCAAATTACGAGACTGGTTATTTTCACGTCAGCGTTACTGGGGCGAGCCCTTCCCGCTGATTCACTGTGATGACGGCAAGGTGCGTCTCGTTCCGGAAGAGGAACTTCCGGTTATTCTTCCGGAAATGGAAGAATACAAACCAACGGAAAATGGCGAGCCACCGCTGGCTCGCGCAAAGGAATGGCTTAAATATAACAACCCGAAAACGGGCATCAAGGGGTTGCGTGAAACGAACACGATGCCGCAGTGGGCGGGATCGTGCTGGTATTACCTCCGTTATATTGATCCTCATAACGATAAGATGGCGTGGGATCCGGAAAAAGAAAAATACTGGATGCCGGTTGATTTATATGTCGGTGGTGCCGAACATGCAGTGCTGCATCTTCTCTACTCGCGTTTTTGGCATAAAGTGCTATTCGATTTAGGCTATGTCTCTACTCCAGAACCATGGAAAAGACTAATCCACCAAGGAATGATTCTTGGCATTTCCTATAAAGACAAACGAGGATTTCTTATTCCAAATGACCTTGTTGAAACTCGTGGCGACAAATACTTTCATAAAGAAACCGGCGAAGAGCTGACAATGCTCCCGGCTAAAATGTCAAAATCCCTAAAAAATGTTGTCAACCCAGATGTTATCATAAAGAAATACGGCGCGGATGCTTTCCGGCTATATGAAATGTTCATGGGTCCGCTGCGCGATGTAAAGCCATGGAATACCGAGGGTGTTGATGGTGTTTACCGATTTTTACATCGTGTCTGGAAAATGATCATCGATCCGGAAACGGGTGAATTGACTCCGGAACTTAATGACAAGCCCCTGTCTGGAAAAGCAGAGCGCGTACTGCACCAAACAATTAAGAAAGTTACAGAAGATATTGATAACCTGAGCTACAATACAGTTGTCAGCCAGCTGATGATCTTTGTCAATGAATTCGGCAAAGCGCCGAGTAGAAATCGGAAGGCTATGGAAAGCTTTGTACGAATGCTCAATCCGCTCGCGCCGCACATTTCAGAAGAGCTGTGGCAGCGCTTGGGTCATAAAGACACCATTTCTTATGCGAAGTGGCCTACCTATGATGAAGGGAAACTGCATGCCTCCGAAATCGAAATCATGATTCAGATCAATGGCAAATCCCGGGCGAAAGTGGTTATTCCAACTACAACGGGCAAAGATCAAATGATCGAAATTGCCAAAACAAACACAAAAATTGCCGAGATGATCGAGGGTAAAAAGATCATTAAAGCAATTGCCGTTCCCAAACACCTGGTAAACTTTGTGGTAAAATAAGACTCTGACTTTCAAGGCAAGATGTAAAATATCGTCTTGCCTTGAAGGCCAGCACGTAAACACGCGCGACAAAATCGTTTTACGCTCTTGGGTGAAATTTGTGATGCGTCTGCTGAATTCGGCTGGTCTCGGCGTGAGTATAAATCTGGGTCGTGCCAATATCGGCATGCCCCAACATTTCCTGAATAATACGTAAATCAGCACCATTCGCCAATAAATGCGTCGCAAAAGAATGCCGCAATATATGCGGGTAGATATTTTTTTGAATTCCACTCCGCTCCGCCGCTTTCTTTACAATATTCCAAACCATCGCCCGAGTCAGTGGCAAACCATTTTTCGACACAAAGCACTCCACCGGATGCGTCTTTGACGCCAAAATTGGCCGGACTTTCTCCAAATATCGGCTCAGACTCCGGCACGCCGCTCGGCCAAATGGCACCAAACGCTCTTTCGATCCCTTTCCGATCACTCGTAGGACATCTCGATCAAAGTCAAGGCCATCCAACCGCAGTGCTGTTAATTCGGACGCCCGCACCCCCGAAGCATAAAGAAGCTCTAACATCGCGCGATTCCGAATTTCAAGATTACCGCGACCATTCCAAGCATTTAGTAATAGATCAACTTCCGAGAGTGTCAGAAAATCCGGCACCACCTTCCACAACCGCGGACTATCCATATTTGCCGTGATATCGCGCGAAATAATTTTTTCCATTTCAAGATAGCGAAAAAAGATTCGCAACGCAACCATACGACGTGCGATTGTGGTTGTTTCGAGTCCGTCGATTTTGCCGTCTTCCAGAAAATCGAGAATATCATCTCTCGTAACATCAGCAATTGTTGAATTCCCTTTTTCATTTAGAAATTCTGCAAAGCATTTTAAATCATGCTGATAACTGCTAATACTGTTTTTTGCCAATCCTCGTTCTAATAATAAATATTCTAAAAATGAGTGAATATATTCTTCCATCATTTTTTTAAGCTCCTAAAATAAATTTTGAGTTCGTAAAAAAAGACAAAGACGCACATCTGTACGTCTTTACCCACAAATTTCCAGTTTCATATTCTAAAAGCCCTCAAACCTGGGCGTCTTTACATATCTTAATGTACCCTTTTATTCAGAATGGTGTTCAATACTACAATAATCCAGATCAACTTTTATTAAAGATTATGCGATATTACCCCCGCATGAGCGATCCTGTTTTAAAACATCATAATAACGCATAACGATTACAACATCTTATCTTTTCAGCAAAATATTATACCTAGATATTGATGCCTGTCGTTTCAAAAACCTTCCAGTTATGGATAGGTGTGCTTTCAACGATCTTTCCCCCTAGACCGGGACAGTTCGTTGAAAAAAAATGAAAAATCTCTAACAGTCATCCATTGCGATACTTTCATAAGCATTTCATGACTTCTTAGGTACATTATGATTTTTTAGCAAGTTGACTTGAAATTTCATAAAATTAGGCTTTTCTCTTTCCATACAACAAAAGTCATGGCATTTCATGATAGTTTATGCTTCCAGATGTTTTTTCTTGAAATGTTCAAAAATCATACTATGTTTTTTACTGTGGTTCTTGATTTTACAATTTTTGCCCACCCTACCATTGGGGGAACCCCCTCCCCGCGCGAGAAAAAGAAATTCCGAGAAAATCCATTCAGATAGGAAAGTAAAAGACTCTATCTACATATGCGAGAAAGAACGAACCACGGCGTGCATCTAGTAGCTCGCATGAAGACCCATTTTCACATACAATAGACGCACGGCCGTGCGTCTATTTCCAAATCGGATGTTCGTGGAATATCAACAAAGACGCACCCCCTCTCAATATATTTTCACCGCCGTCCCACACCTATGCGTTGTTTTGAAAATTTTCTCGTAGCGGTGCACGCCGTGCGTCGTTTTTGATTTCAAACATCGGTTGTCTTAGCGACGTCTTTATCCTTAATTCAAACATCACGTTATTTTGAAGATTTTCTCGTAGATTGTATGCTTTTGTCAAGCTAAAGCAGCTGTTTTTTTGGTAAAAAATTACCTTTTTTTGTTTGCCACCTTCGGTTGACGTTTTATTTTTTTTGCTCACTAAGAGGAATTAGCTTTTTACTTGAAGGCTGATACTCCATATAATCTCTATCATTATGAAGCACAGACCAACAGATAGTCAGTAATTTTCGCATTACCGCACAGCGTTTTTGCATGGGGGTGAGTTTTATGAGACGTTTGGATAATTCATCCAGCAGTGGAATTCGTGGTTGTGCGGTTAAACTGGCACTATAGAGCACCTCCCGAATGATCGGTGATCCTTGCTTGGACAAGTGTGTGGATTTTACAGATGTGCCGGAAAACTTGTTTTTGGGATTTAGACCTGCAAAACTCACAATCTGACGAACATTGATAAACCTACATTTAGGGCCATATTCTGCCAGAAGGGTTGCTGCTACGACTATCCCTATACCAGGAATTGAAATCAAATGGAAAAGATCCCTCTGCAAACTATGATGCTGTTTTAGATATGCCTTAATTGTATCGTCTAGGTTTTTAATCTCGCTCTTCACACTATCAAGTGGACTTTGGAAAAACAAACGTTCGCCTGGAACATCCATGCTTTTCAGTTGATTCTTGAATATCGTAGCAGCTCGAACCAATTGGGAGCGCATTAACGTCAAGTGTCTAAGGCCTGCATAGTCCTTTGGCATTTCATATCTAGCTTTTGGTTTCTGTATGGATCCTAATCTGGCTAGACACTGGGCATCCAGTTTGTGTGTTTTGGTTTTGACATTAATGAGCATCTTGAATGCAGGCATTTTCCCTGGATTGACTAAGGCAATATACACATCCTTCTTTTTTGCCTTAAGATGTTCGATTAGAAGATTTGAATAACATCCAGTAGGTTCCATCACAAATTGGTATACGACCTGGCGCTGTGGACGCATTTGTTCCTCAATGTCCTTTTTGTTTGCTTTCAGCCAATTGAAAAGCCGTTTTACGCCTTCTGATGTATTCGCGATGCTCTTAATTGGCAGAGATATCAGATTATTGCTGTCTGATATTTCCTGATTATTATGCCAGTCTATGGCACAAACAGATTCTTTTTTACCAACATCAATACCAACCCAGATTATTTGTTTGTTTAACATGATAATTCTCCATTTTCTGCTATATTATTAAATGTGTGCGTGTGAAAAGTCAACCTTGTCTAATTCGGGAATTTCTCCCAAGATGGTAAATACGACTATAATTACACTGCACGGTAACGGTCGTATCGCTTAATCTACAGATCGAGAAACGAAAAGTTCTCATGGGGTGCAGCAGGTACGACCGCGTTTTTTTATGGCCGAAACCACAAGAAAACAGGCAAAAGATACAATTCAACTAATTTAACTAATGAAATAGAAGAGAGAAGACAATTAATATAAACTTGATTAAAAATAAAGACACCACAATCTACAAAACGCATATCAAAAATGCAAGGGGCGGAGCGTGGATATCCTTATAAAATATTAAGCCATGAACCATTTACAAACCTTTATTTCCATGACAACTAGAATATGACTTTGGTGAGAATTGCAGTAGCTATTGACATATCGATGTCAATAACGCTACTATACAAGAGACGCACGGCAGTGCGTCTCTGTACCCTCCCGCCAAGACGTCGGAACGGAGACATCACTATTATACCGATAAAAACAAAATTATGAACGATAAATACCACACAAATATCGAACAAAATCACACAGAATGCTAAGATTTTTTTTGTAAGTTTTAAGGGGCTGTTCAGAAATAACCTTTATATTTGCCTAATTCTCGTGAATGCTTTTTGTGCCGCCAACCTCGTCACATACCTGAGGGTATGCTCCTCGTTGTCGGCCCCAAAATCAAATCACGATTTTTTCGGCAAATTGTCAAGTTCATTT
>JBAYAV010000008.1:0-24892 GCA_041669565.1 Lentisphaeria bacterium | reverse complement strand
TGCCCCAATTTTATAATGATCGGAGAAGGGAATCCCCTCTTTGCGAAGGGAATTTTCAGCTCTTTTCAGGGCTTCTTTTACGGTTCGTATATCCAGTAAATCGGTAATCATAGGAAACAGAATTTTCACATCTCCGATTGCTGTAGCGCGGAGGATTGCACGCAGGTGTATATGCAGAAAATCTAAATTTGTAAGCAGAAAGCGTAATCCGCGGCAGCCCAAGCTGGGGTTTTCTTCGATATCCCAGTGAATGTAGGACAGTGGTTTGTCGCCGCCGATATCAAGAGCGCGAATGATGACACTGGCACCCTTGCATCGATCGACAATTTTGGCAAAAACCCGATATTGGTCTTCTTCTGAAGGCATCGTGTTTCGGATCAGGAAGAGAAACTCCGTTCGATAAAGTCCGATATCACGGATGCCATATTTCTGCAGGGTGGGCAATTCACTGATGAGGGTTAAATTACCGGATAATTTAATTGGGATATTGTCCTTGGTTTTGGCAACTTCTTTGTTTAATGGTAAAATTCCAGTGTCGTTTTCTTTTTCTATTTTTTGCGTGATTTTTCGAAAGTGTGCGAGGGGGATGCGGTATTGTTTTATAAGTGCTGGTGTGGGATGGATATAGCAAAGATCGGCATTGCTGTCCAAAAGGATACTGTCCCCGCCTTTTACAATATTATGAATATCCGGGATGTCAATCAACATTGGAATGCGCAGCGCTTTAGCGAGAATTGCGGCATGGGATGTGGAGCCGCCGCTTTCGCAGATAATTCCCTGCAGGCTGGCAATCGGTGAGGCGAACAGCTGGCTGGGCAGTAATTCTCGCGCAACTAGAATAATCCGTTGCTCATTGGCAGAGATGCCTGTATTTTTGCTGTTCTTTTGAGAAAAAATGCTATGGGACATGTTTTTATTCGTGTTTTTCAGTCGAATAAGCACATCTTTTATGTCTGAGAGTCGTTCTCGAATATACTGGTCATCCATGGCCATGTATTCTTTGGTAAATTCTTTTAGAGTTAAGCTCAACGCGCTGTCGAGTTGGTATCCCAGATCGATGTATTTTTCCACTCGTCCACAGAGCATGGGGTCATTTAGGAGCATGGTGTGGACGGTAAAAATTCCAGAGTCCATTTCAGCAAGATAGACGCTGATTTCTTTTTGAATTTTAGCTAAATAATTTTGTCCAATTTTTCGTGCTTTAGCGAAGAGTTTTTTTTCTTTTTCAGGGTTATCGGTGCGTTCTAGCTGGATTTTATCGAGTGCATTATCGTCTGCAAGCACAACGGCCTTGCCTCTGCTAACGCCTTCAACAATCGATTTTCCATGAAACATTTTAGTATTTCTATTTTGAAGGACGGCGCTGCATTCTGGGTCTGCAAGTGTTGGTGGTGTTACTGTTTGGGACATTTGGGGCAGGTTATTTAAGGAAGAGGACATATCATTATTTAGTAGAAAAACGGCTAAAGCGGATGAAACGATCTCGCATAAATCAAGGATGCGTTTAGAAAAAATCTTATGCTGTTTTTGTCCGATGGATAGAACGCCTAGTGTTTGTCCGCAGGCAATAAGTGGAATAGACAAGACACTGTTGATTTCGGGCATTAATAGTTTTTTATTGGGATTATTGGCAAAACGCGGTGAGGAGAGGAGTGTATTGACGATTTTTCCCTTCTCGAATGCATAGCTAGTGGGGCTGTTTTCGGCTTTAAAGGTATACTGATCTTTTTCGCTGATGCCTTGACAGATAGAGACCCGCAGACTTTGCTTTTGTTTGTCATAAACGCATATTGTACATAATTTAACTCTTATATTTAGTACAATATGATCTACTATTTGCTGAAGGGCTTTATTCACAGAAGTAGCATGAATAATAATTTCACCGAGACCATGGACGATTTTTAGATCTTTTTCTTGCATGATCAACTTTCTAAGAAATTGAAAAAGGAGGCCCTTTTTAGAATCTCTTAAATATTTTTAAAAAATCGAAAAGAAAATGTTAAAAAAAAAGACAATTTATAACTATAAGCCGGATTCTGTATTCTTCTTACGAAAAATGACGACCATTCATCTAAGCGACCGATACCCGAAACATATATTGTTAAAATAACAATGCGGTGCGAGCGACACCTTTGTTTCCTATTTGGTCTTGCACCGGAAGGGGCTTGCCAGGCTTCCCGAGTCTCCTCAAGGAACGGTGAGCTCTTACCTCACCCTTTCACCCTTACCCAAAATAAATCGGGCGGTTTACTCTCTGTTGCGCTTTCCTTCCAACAGAATATAGTCTATTGTATCCGACTTTAACAATCGGACTTCCTGCTCTGTGGTGTCCGGACTTTCCTCTCTGTTTTAAAATAGAGCGGCCGTCCATTATAAATTGCCGCAATAATGTAATAGCTGAAAAACGAACTTCAACACGATGAGGGGGTTTTATTCGAAATATAACAAAATATATACCAAATATTTGTGCTTTTTGAACTTGGTTCTCGGTTGCTTTTTTGTGTCGGAAGAATTGGGGTGTTGGCGATGTTTGATTTCGTCAAAAAAGGCTGAAAAGATTTGGTGTTTTTTTTATGATGCACGATTGGTTTTGTGTTTGTCCTTGGAAAATCGAAAGATGTGGATTTTTATGTTTTTAGGAGTCTTTTTGTGGTATGCAGGTGTGATTTTTTTTTAGAAAATGCTTAAAAGACGATTTCATCTGTTTTTATGACTTCTTAAACAAATGATATATCATTCTTTTTCGTTTATATTATTAGGTGTTCTTAAAAAGAGATAACTTTTTGAAATTTTTTGCGGTGCTTTGCATTTTATATTATTTTTTTAAAACTAGGGCTGTCAAATTGATGTTTACCCGAAAACTATATTGTTGTTATTTTTTATATCTGTTATTCATGGGCTTTTTTGTTTATGCGGGTGGTTTACCGCGTGACTGGGTTGGTGTGGGACAATGCCGCCATAAAGAAGGAAATGTTGAATTTAATGTCATTTGGGATGGCTCATCGGGAGTGCAATTGGGCCTTCGGCTTGAAAAATCAGGGGAAGAATTTCGGTTGGAAATCGGCCCCGCTGCGGTACATTTGTTTGCTGTTCCGCCAATTGGAATTAAGGAAAAAGCTTATACACAGTTACGAAAAACGGGCTGGAATCCGGGATATGCGATCAAGACAAAGATGCCTGTTTTATTAAAAATCCGTGATGAGCACTGGTCGATTTATTTGCAGGATAAATTAGTGGCATACTGGGTTTCACCGGGGGCTCCGCCGTTGGAAATTCTGATGCCGGTAGCGCAGCAGAGGCGGCTGCGAAGCGCGGTGCGTTTTTATGCTGTTCCAAAAGTAAATTATACGACTGATTTTATGATTGAAAATGGTGTTGATGATGCGCTTTATCCGTGGATTCCTCAAACTGGTAAATGGGGACTGCATACGGTTCTTGAAGATGCGTTGGTGCGTCCTGAAACAAATTTGAGAAAAACAGAGGAAAAGCCGCTGACGCCGGATAAGAGTCCCAATTTTTATTCGTTAAATGGATTTGGTCATAATGCTGTTATTGCAACGGGGTATGATTTTTATGATAATTATCGGTACGCTGGTGCGATGGATGCTTCTTTTGGAGAGGCTGGGCTCGTGTTTTATTTGCGCAGCAAAGGCAATTCTATGGCGTATTATGCTTGGACAATGCGCTTGGAAAGAGGGCAGAATGGTTTGGGAAGGATGTGTTTATGGCGTTTTGTGAATGGTCGGCGTGAAAATCTTCGTATTGTTGAGTTGCCGGTTTATGCATTACAGTGGTATCATCCGGCTGTGAAAGTAGCCAATGACCGTATCCTGTGTTTTTTAGATGATGATTTAATTATTGATTATCGTGGGGCATTGCCACCGGGGGGGAAGGTTGGTCTTTTTACGGATAGCGAAGAGGAGCATCGTTTTGACGATATCAGTCTGCATGCTGAAAATATGCAAGATTTGTCCGATGTTCGTGGTATTCGTTTTGAGACGTTAAAGCATACGGGTGGTTTTTATACGAAGAAGTCTTTGTCGGATAGCAAAGTTCTTTTTGCCAAAGCAGCGAAGGAGCATGATGCGTCTTTGTTTTTGGGGCGAAGAAATCAGAAAAATGCCGTTTTTTCGGGGAAATTTACTCCCCGCAGTAAGACCTGGTCTGCTGGTATTTGTGCTGGGTATACGGAGGATCCAGATGGCTCTTATTATCGGATGGAGATTCAGCACGGGAGTAAGCAGGAACATGTGCGGTTATGTAAAGTAAAGGCTGGTAATTTGCTCGAAGAGCTGGAAGTTGTGAAGGAGGATCTGACTGCTGAGGCTGTCTTTACATTATGCGTGGATGCTTCTGAAAAAGGCATCCTGCGTTTTTTGTGTAATGATAAGCTCGTGTTTTTATGTCGATATGAGGGTAATTTGATTGGTGCGCCGGGACTATGGTTGGGAAAATATTCTGAAGTTGCTATTTCCGAATTAAAATTAAGTCGCGAGCGCCGTCTTTTCATAGAGCAGAAGCAGAAGAATCCGGTTTTTGAGGAAGACAATTTTATGCGTCATTGGGCTTCGCCGGAGGGGCAGTGGATTGGCAATATTAAAGATATGGATATGTGGCATAAGGGTGATTTTTTTCATGATTTTGATTTGATAATGCCGTGGGTTGACAAGTCTGTTTTGCATTTAGGTATTCCGTCCGGACAAAGTAGCGGCAAGGTGCAAATTAAAATAGAGGGTCATCAAATGACGGCTTTTTTTGAAGAGCCGGAGGACTCGAAGAAGGTTGAGATTCGAAGTGTATTACCGGCATCGGAAGATATAAGCGAGGTCGAATATCGAATTCATTATGAAGGATATTTGTTTTGGGTGGAAGTGAAGAACAATGTTTTGTTTATGCATCGGCTTCATGAGCCGCTTCGTCGTCTTGGTACGCGTGTGCGGGTTACCGGGATGACGATCAAGGATTTATCGCGTAGTCAGGCATATCGCAAGAATGTCATTGATGAATTTTTTTATGAATCGCCGTATAATTGGCAGCGAATTGGCGGTGATTGGTTGATCATTAATCGGTTTCAATGCACGCCGAGCTGGTCGCATATGATTGGTGAAAATGTAACGGGTTTAGCGGGGTTATGGCGGAAAGAATTATTCAAGGGGGATATGACGCTGGAATTTTATGCGGGTACGCGGCATGAGCATTATGAGCAGGCTGGGGATTTAAATTGCACTATTTTTGCCTCGCAGCCGAGTGCTAGTTGCGGCTATACTGCAACGGCAACGGAGTGGGATCATAGTTTTTCACAGAACTGGTCTCGTCTCTATAAAAAAGGCAAAATGCTAGCGCAGTCGGATGCGTATATGGTGCCGCGAATCGCGAATGATATGCAGCGAAAATTTTTAAATCCGCTACTGCATCAGGGGCGTCCGATTCATGGTGCGTGGTTTTATATCAAATTACGGAAAATAGGAAATAAAATAGAATATTATTTTGATAATGAGCTTATTTATCAAGTGGAAGATAAAGAGGATGTCTTGCAGGAAGGCATGGTTGGTATCTGGACTTTTATTCATAGTATGACTTTGGCTCAGATCAAAATTTCTTTTGATTCGGTTCGTCCTCGAAAAATTAATTTCAAGGAGATCCCGGTTAAAAAGGAGTCCCAACCGAAAGAACAGCCGAAGCCTTATATTTGGACTGGCAGCATCGGGGGTTTCCCTTTGGATATATTAGCGGAGTCAGGGTGGAATGTTCATGATTCAGTTGGGGAAAGCCGATTGATTCAATCAGCAGGAAATGCATCGGAGCTTCGTTATGAAAATCTTTTAGGCGGCGGTGACATGAAGCTGCTATTAAAGGAAACCCATGGTTTGAAATTATCGGAAATAGCGGGTTGGGAATATCGGCTGAATTTATATCATAATGCGCGTATTAATTTTCTTTATCATGTAACGGATGGCTCTGGGGGGAAAATAAAATGGAGTTGTTTTGAGCAATTGAATGGTGCGGATTTCACGCGTGGCAATGTGCATTGGATGGGAAAAACGCCGGTAACGGATATGGCATATACAGATGCCGGGCAGCGAATGCAAGTATGGATTCCGCATTCGTTGCGTTCGGTTGTTGATCCGAGCAAAGACGATGTCCATTTTACGGGTTTTGGAAGTGAGCAGCACGATTTTTTAGAAAGCGGTATTGATGGCAATCCGCCGGGGGCTGCTTATAAGATTTCGGAATTTCATCCGATCTTTATTGGTTTGCCGAGCATAACGCTACCAGTGGGCGCAGCGGTGTATTTACGACGTCCGGATCAGGATCGTTTTTGCAATTCTGCTTATTCAGGTTTGACGTTATCAGAGCGGCTAACTATGATCGGAAAAGTTGGATTAAATCGCGTGTATTTATTATTTCGAAAGGATACGCATTGTTTAATTCAGGAACTGGTTTGGATTAAATTGCCGGAAAAACCAAAATATTCGTTGACGTACCATCCGAAATATCCGGATACCCTTCTATTGCAGGGAGCACCGGAATATCCTGATTCGAGATTGACGGGATTAAGGTTGTTTGTTGGTCAAAAGAATTTGTCTTATCAGTGGGAGCAGGGGCGGAAGGCGCCCGATTTTAGATCAGAGCAATTTCAGGCTTTGGTGCCCCTGAATGAAATTACGGGTGATTTTACCGTTACGACCCAACTTGAAAATACGGTTCTTGGCAAGCATGTCTTTTTGCAGGCTGAAAAGCCTGTGTCTAGTCTCGTTGTTTTAACTGGATTGGATGGCTTTACGCCGTTTTTTCATACGATGCATCCGGAGAATAGGAATGCTTTTTTTGGAAGTGGACCGCATTGGAAGTTTTATCGGGATGATATTTTAGGAGAATCTTGTTTGTTTGTTGGAGAAAATAATAAACATTCCCGCCTGCACACGCAATTCAAGTGCAATTTTTCAAAAGCGCAATATCCATTATTGCAGTATTCTTATTGTGCGGATGATATGGCTAAAATAAGTTTAGTGTTTTCCAATAATCAGATTCGACTAAGTGAAGCGGACCAAAAGGGAAGTCGAACTGCGCGTTATGGTGGTGATTGGATATTAGATGAAAAGTGGCATACGTGGATGGGAATTTATGCCGATGGCCTCACGGGTCGTTATGAGCGGGGAACTCAGTTTCAGTTTGGATCATGGGATCGATTTCCGCAGATTGGGCAGTATAGCTGGATGAGTTTTGCGCGGATGGTTTTTGGACCGGCTGTGCGAACGGACAAGCAACTGAAATGTCTGCCGAAGTATACGACATCTGGAAGGATAATGAACGTTTTTTATGCGGTTGTGTCTGATCCTCTCCCTGCGGATTTAGCGAGTCTGAAAAATTGGCAGAGTGTTTCGGGAGGCGAAGAAATCGCGCCAAGAATAGAGGCTTTGAAAGATGGTGTTAACTGGCTTTGCCTTTACGCAGTTGATTCTTTTGGGGGAAAATCAGAAATTTCACATTTGCCTTTTTTGTTGGATCGCAATCCGTTGAAGGGCTCCATGACTATTGAGACGACTCGTGATTTTAATTATAATGGTACGGTATTGCATTTTGATGCGTCGAATGACGGGCTTTCGCCGTGGGACTACGAGCGAACGGAGTTTTTATGTAATGGAATGAAAATGGATTTATCGGATAGCTCGAATATTTTTTCGCATACGAGTGAAAAGGATACGTTGATTCTTAACTACCCTTGTGTGCTAAAAGAGGTGTTGAATCAGAGTAAAGACGGTGATGTTTTTAAGATCACAGCTCATAATATTTATGATGGTGCTGGAAACCAAGCCGAGGATGTTTCGTGTGAGTTAAAGATCGATTATAAAAAGGATAATGTTGCGCCGCAATGGGAACGCTTGTTGGTGGGAACGAATTATCTTGTCACTAAAAATTGGAATGGAAATGATGGCGGGACTTATTTTTCAGCGAAAGCCCGTTCGCGGGTAGCAATCCATTCTGCTCAAGATGGCAATCACTATTTAATAAGTTATGCATGGCATAATCGAAATATTTTTACAGTGCAATTGAATTGGAATCCGATGGAATATCCGATGCTGGCTTTTCGCGCAAAAGTTCCAGTCTATCGGGAGGATATAAAATTCTTAATTCAGCTGACAACCAATTTAAAAAAGAATTTTACGCTAACATCCCGTAATTTGACGCATGCGGGAGAACCAAAAATTATCGGTGACAGTAGAAATTGGCAGTGTTTTAATTATTCGATTAAAAAATGGCTGCAGAAAAGAAAGTTAAGTGACGAAGACTTGAAAAAGCTGAGAATAACTTCCATTACTTTTATACTTCAAAGGACTAAAAACAATGAGATTTTTTGCCTGGATGATTTTTATATTTACGGCGATAGCGGTCGCAATGGTTATGTGGAGCCACGAGCATATGATGCAAGTGGTTTACAGGGAATGGAAATTGTTTCGGTTGATGCGGAAGAGAAAAAGGGTGTTAAAAAATTAGTGCCGGTTGGTGAAAAGATAAATTTTCAAGGTCTTGATGCTGGTATTGGTCTTCCCAGTTGGGTAAAGGTTCGCTTGCTTGACAAAGCTGGAAATTATTCAAGCTATTCATGGATCCCGTATTTTATTTCGGCATTACCGAAGTGATCCACAATTATAGAATCTTTCGATGAAATTGGACTTTGGGTGTTGTTGCGGAGTTTTAAGGCGTATCACAAATATAGAATAAGTGGTGTGAATGATAGAAAAAACGATATTCATCTATAGAAAAAAAGGATTGGGTAGCATCTTTGTCCCTTCGTTCTGTTGTTATTTATTCAAAAAATTATTTTTGTTAGGTTTTTAACTTTTGTTGTGTAATGCGATAAAAATATGAGAACGCATTTTTTTTTGTAATTTGTATTTGGGCTATGTTTTTTTTATTCTGGCTTTCCTAAGTTTATTGTCATTCCGTCAAAGGTTGGAATAAAATCCGGATAGGCTTCCCAGTCCTGTTGTTTTAACGTGCAGTAATGAGAAATATGGGTCGGATAGATTTTCGTTTTGGAAGTAATGGTTCCAGATTTGCGCAGGCGGTTTAGGATCCGGCGAATACCGGGGATGCCAAGGTGTCCCCATTCATGATCAAGCGTTCCAAATGTACTGTCAATAAGGAGGTTGTCAAGAGGTTTGTCAGCCAGAAACTGAAATGTTTTTTCTGGGAAGGTTGAGGTGTCTGTTGCCAAAAGTAAATTAGCATTTGGTGTTTCTATGAAGTAGAGCAGGCATTGTTCGGAAGGAATATGATTGGCTTCCAGCGGAGTGACTGATATTTTGCCAAGGTGTATTGGAATGCCGCAGGTTGTTTGATGAAATTTCATATGGCATTCCTGCCATTTTTGGTTGATAGATTTATTAAGTTTTGCAAAAACGGCTTGGTTACCATAGATATGGAGCGTCTTAGAAATTTGGCAAAGTGCTTGTTCACGGGTGGCAAAGTCATCGACCGCTAATAAATGGTCGTCGTGGCTGTGTGTGAAGAACAGGTGCTGAAGTTTGGAGTAATCCAGATGAAAGCGCTGTGCCTGAGCGAGGGCGTCGGCACTGAAATCGAAATGGATTGTTTTGCCAAGTTGATATCCAGCGCGCATGCGTATTTCGTGCCCGCCGATTTTTCGCGCATTTACGCAAAGCGGACAGTTGCAAAAAGGAACTGGTACGCCTTCGCTTGCTCCTGTGCCGCAAATTAAAAAGTCATAAGGTGTTAACATTTCTATCTTTTTTTTGTTTTCGCAGATGTCTGCCAAGAGTTTCCGTGCTGTCTTTGGGTAATTGCTTATGAAGTATGCTTTATTATAAGTCTATTGAATACGGCTAGCGTTTCTTTTGGATATCCTAATATATATTACCGATATTTTTCTGTCGGTGATTTTTTTAAAACATTTTGATTTTTGTAATTTTTGCTAAAAATAAATCGGTTTGTTTTAGTGTTTTAAATATTTGAATTATAATTTCAGGTAAAAAAAAGGCGCGCAGAATTTTGACTCTGCGCGTCTTTTTAGTTGTTTCGAGAAGGAGAAAGAAAAGGAACTATTTGTTCTCTTTATTTTCTTTGTTTTGGGCAGCTTTAAGAATTCTTTCTCTTTCGGCGGTCTCAAATTTGGCTCTGTCTGAGATGGATACATTTCCTTCGACAACGCCATTATCAAGATCATCTACTGTACGGGCTTCCAGATCACGGAATAGCTTGAATAAATCAATTACTCCGCCGATGCCTAGCCAGAATGTTGATATAAATGCCATAGTGGCTGGTACAACAAGGTAAACAATGAAGAAGTAATGTCCCCACCATTCATGAGGCCATGGAGATATCCAGTTCCAAATAAGCATCATCAGGAATGTCCCGATAAAGGCATAAATAAAATTATAAAGAAAGAATGCCCATGCAATGACTTTGTCACCGGTTGTGTATTCGTTGGTGATGCCAAGAAGCTTTTTATATACATTTTTCCAGGTCCACTTTAGTTGTTCTTTGTTTTCGCCGTCAAGATTATAAATACCTCGATGAAGCATGCGATCTAGGTTGAATGGCGTTTTGCATGTCAACTTGGATACAACGCAATATAACACCAGGCAGATCATCATAATCATAAAATAGAATTCGTAGGAATTAATGGGGCATTTTATGGCATCCATTTTCCAGACAATATATGGATTGAGCGGTTTGGATACGACTTCTAAAAAATGCCCCACCGGGTCTATCATATTCATTTTATCGAGGAAAGGGTAAACATAGTCGGCCCAATTCCGCTTGATTAAAATGGAGCCAAGGGAGAGGACCATGCCGCTGATCAACGAGGTAAAGGCGCCAGCTGTGGTCCCGAATTTACTGTATAGTCCGAAGATCATGACAGGACCGCAGCCGCCCATCCATAAAGAGCAAACGATGGTAACAAATAAGTTGATATAGTCCATTTGGGCCATGAAAAAGGAACCCAGAACAAAAATACAGCCCACGCCAATGGAAACAATCTGGATGGCTCGAATATGCTGTTTTGGTGTAAATTTTCCTTTCTTCAGTGGCAGCACAACGTCTTGAGTAATGGTCAGGGCTGCGCTATAAATGCGGGTGTCATCCGTTGATATCATGGCGAGAACCAAAAGCAAACAGAACAGTCCCATCATACCTACTGGAAGGATATTGCGCATGGTAATTGCCATCGTTAATTGGTGATAAAGAGTTCTGAATTCTTGGAACATATTATTATTTTCGGGGGTGTTTTCCATGGAGGCATAGGTAGAATCTAAGTACATTTTATCGAGATTATGTTCTTCAGACAGCGGGGGATCAATTCCGATATGATGAATAATCGGTGGTATTTCATTTGCTGCTTTTATGATTTTGGCTTTTAGAGCTGGATCTTTTACAATTTCATTGGCGACCTTCGTACAAATTTCAGTACGGATAACTTTTGCTTGTTTTGAATAGTCTTTATGATTCAGAACGGTAATAATAACAACGGCAATTAAGACATAGAAAATAGCGGTAATGGTACCGCGCCATGTTCCAAGGAGCCCGGCCATTTTTTGCTCATGGGGCGATTTTGCGGCGGTTGAGCTTCCCGCGCCAATCCAGCTGGCACGATGAAATACGGTTGCAAAAATAGTGATAACTAAGAAGAAAAGATTAAAGTCGCGTAATTTGGAAATATCATAGGGGTTTAAAAAACTTTCGCCGGCTGCGCGGTCGAGCATAACGGGTACAATTTCATGATTCCATGAAAAATGATATAGGACGAAAACAATGAAAACAACCAGGAGCGGATAAAGCATCATCCCCTGCACAGCGTCTGTAATAACAAGCGCTAATGTCCCCCCCATGCATATGATGGAAATAGCGACAATAAGAATAATAAAAACTAAAATACAAAAAGTAGGGCATTGCCAGCCGAATATGTTAATATGGAATGGCAGCCCCATGAAATAAATAAAGAAACGGGCACCAATTGCAGGCATAATCATATTTGCCAGTATTTCGGATAGAGATCGTAAACTAGAAGCGAAAATACGGAAAGTACGGTTATAACGCATTTCTAGAAATTGCCCCAAACTCATGGCTTTCGTTTCGCGAAAACGATAGGAGCAATATCCGGTGAGCCCCATAATCATTGTAATGGGAAGTGTGAGCTGACTCCAAAAGCCGAGCGCAAAGCCCGTTTTATAGTGAACTTCAATATAAGCCACAAGCGTGATGATGGATAACGCGTTGGCAACATCGCCGACGCTTATCACATACCGTCCGCAAATTCGCCCTGCTGATAAAAAGTCTGCAACACCCCGAATATATTTTCGGCTGTATATCGCAAGGGCTAAAACGAATATTACGGGTATAAAAATAATGAGCCAATCAAACCATGCCATAGGATGTTTTCTTTCTTTGTTTTTTGTTCTAATTTTGAAATACGAAATGAAAAAAGGACAAGAATTATATAAGATAATTCATCAAACAAAAAGGGTGTTTTTTTTTGATTTTTTTATTGCCAATAAATATAAAAAATTAAAAAAAGTGATGAATTTTATCCTGATATTGGGAAAAGAATGTTTATATTTTTACTTTTTCAATAGAGAAACGAATGAATCTCGATATCATTTAAATTTTGTTTCGAAAAATAAAAAAAAGCAGCGTTTGAGGATGGGCCAATTTTTGAAGATTCTTTTAAAAATTCTAGGGAGTTGTGGTTTAATGGTGATTATGATGCTGGATAGCGATTGATGGTTGCGCTATTTACAGAGAGACGCACGGCTGTGCGTCTCTCTGTAGGAGGTCGGGATCATCGAAACCGATTTTTTAGTATCTTTTTTTAGAACGTGCTAAGGGGCTGTTCAGAAATAACCTTTACATTTGCCTGATTCTCGTGAATGTTTTTTGTGCCGCCAACCTCGTCACATACCTGAGGGTATGCTCCTCGTCGTCGGCCCCAAAATCAAATCACGATTTTTTCGGCAAATTGTCAAGTTAATTTTTTTACAGCCCCTAAAAAAAAATCTTGCGAACCGCTCTGTTTGATTGGTGCGCAAGATTGAATAAAAAAGTAGAATTATTTTATTTCTTCTCTTTTTCTTGAGCCGCTTTCAGAGCTTTTTCTCTTTCCGCAGCCTCAAATTTCGCTTTGTCGGAGATAGACACATTGTCTTCGACAACCTTATTGTCAAGATCATCCACTTTTCGTGCCTCAAGACCATGGAATGGCTCGAACAAATCTTTTTCTTGAGGAGCTTTCACAGCTCTTGCTCTTTCCGCAGCCTCAAATTTCGCTTTATCTGAGATCGATACATTGCCTTCGACAACCCCATTATCAAGATCATCCACTTTCCGTGCCTCAAGATCACGGAATAGCCGGAATAAATCGATAACACCGCAAATACTGAACCAGAATGTAGAAATAACAGACATGATTCCAGGAACGACTAGATAGACAACGAGGAAGTAATGTCCCCACCATTCCTGCGGCCATGGCGATATCCAGTTCCAAATAAGCATTATTATGAAAGTTCCAAGGAAAACATAAATAAAAGTGTAGATGAAAAATGCCCAAGCAATCACTTTATCCCCAGTTGTGTATTCATTGGTAATGCCAAGAAATTTTTTGTATAAATTTTTCCAGCACCAAGTTAATTTTTCTTTCTTTTCGCCGTCGAGGTTATAAATGCCGCGATGCAGCATCCGTTCCAAGTTAAATGGTTCTTTGCATGTTAATTTGGATACTACGCAGTATAACACCAAGCAGATTAACATAATCATGAAATAGAATTCGTAGGAATTAATCGGGCATTTAATCGCATTCATTTTCCAAACAATATAGGGATTAAAGGGCTTTGAAATGATTGTTAGAAAATGTCCAACTGGTTCAACAAAATTCATCTTGTCTAAGAATGGATAGACATAATCGGCCCAATTTCGTTTGATTAAAATGGAAACAATAGAGAGTACCATGCCGCTGATTAACGAAGTAAAGGCACCTTTTGTTGTTCCGAATTTGCTGTAGAGACCAAAGATCATTACTGGGCCACAGCCGCCCAACCATAAGGAACAGACAATGGTAACAAACAAATTGATGTAATCCATCTGCGCCATAAAAAAGGAGCCAATGACAAAGAAAAAACCTACGCTGATAGCAACGAGTCGTATGGTTCGAATATGCTGTTTCGGTGTAAATTTGTGTTTTTTTAGCGGAAGGATTACATCTTGAGTAATGGTAAGGGCTGCGCTGTAAATTCGAGTATCATCTGTAGATACCATGGCAAGAATTAATAGTAAACAGAAAAGCCCAAGCATTCCTCTAGGCAGAAGATTACGCATGGAAATTGCCATGGTTAATTGATGATACAGGGTTCGGAATTCCTGGAACATATTATTGTTTTCAGGCGTTTTTTCCATTGCTGCATACGTTGCGTCCAAATATGGTGTATCAAGATTGTTTTCCTGTGAAAGCGGCGGGTCGATGCCGATATTATGAATAATTGGCGGAATTGCATCTGTATTTTGGATAATCTTCATTCTTAATTTTGGGTCTTTTACAATTTCATCGGCGACTTTCGTACAGATTTCAGTACGGATAACTTTTGCTTTTTTGGCATAATTTTTGTGATTTAATGCAGTTATAATAACAACCGCAATTAGAACATAGAAAATACCCGTAATTGCACCGCGCCACGTTCCAAGGAGACCTGCCATTTTTTGTTCATGGGGTGATTTTGCTGCGGTTGAGCTTCCCGCGCCGATCCAGCTGGCACGATGAAACACGGTTGCAAAGATCGTGATAACAAGAAAAAATACATTGAAATCCCGCAGTTTTGCGATGTCGAACGGATTCATAAAACTCTCGCCGGGAGCTCGATCAAGCATCACTGGAACAATTTCATTGGTCCATGAAAAATGATAGAGAACGAAGACAATAAAGACGACTAAAAGTGGATAAAGCATCATCCCTTGTACGGCATCTGTAATAACAAGCGCGAGAGTTCCGCCCATGCATATAATCGATATGGCTATGATAAGAATAAGAAAAACCAAAATACAAAATGTCGGGCACTGCCAGCCGAATATATTGATATGGAACGGCAGTCCCATAAAATAAATAAAGAACCTGGCACCAATTGCAGGCATAATCATATTTGCTAGTATTTCTGAAAAGGAGCGCAAGCCGGAAGCAAAAATACGGAAAGCGCGATTATAGCGCATTTCTAAAAATTGGCCCAAACTCATCGCTTTTGTTTCACGGAAACGGTAAGCACAGTATCCGGTCAGCCCCATGATGATCGTTACTGGCAAGGTAAGACGACTCCAAAATCCTAACGCAAAGCCCGTTTTATAGTGAACTTCAATATAAGCAACAAGGGTGATAATGGATAAAGAGTTTGCGATATCACCCACACTTACAACATATCGTCCGCAAAGTCGTCCTGCCGATAAAAAATCTGCGACTCCATGTACGTATTTTCGGCTATATACTGCGAGACCTAAAACGAAGATTACCGGAATAAAAATAATGAACCAATCAAACCAAACCATATGCTTTTCCCTTTTGTGTTTTTCCTATTGTCTTTTATTAAATATGTTAATAATTTTTTTGGGGGGAAGGCTACTGCGAACAGAGCACTTCTATTGTTTCGTATTACGATGTTGCGAGTTTATTAAAATAATTATAAAATATGTTTTAAGATATTATTATTATTCTATTTTTATATACAAGATCAAATCATAAATATATAAAATGGTATTTGTAGGATCATTTATTCCTTATAAGGCAGTCGCATTCTTTTCTGTTGAAAATGCTTGTTTTTTAATTTGATCTGCAGTCGTGTTTTTAGCAAAAAAACTTCTCAATCAATCAAAAATAATAAACGAGCTAAATTATAATTTCTACTGAATAATAACAATATTAAAAAATAATATTTTCCATATCTTGTAAATATAACGGACGAAAAGCATTCTAATTTGGCTTTATACAAAAAAAATAAGATATTCCATCTTTTCTTTCTGTTCTTTGTGAAAGGTTTGAGAATGAGACATTCCAGAAGTCCAAAGACAAAACAATCGATGTGATTTAATTATAACCGGGATTCCTTAATTCTTTTACGAAATCTTTTTTTGTTCTATGAAGGGAGTAGAGAAGCCATTGCTGGCGTTTCATTTTCTTGTTTTGATTGAGACGAACTGGTTTTGCATTCAGGCGGGATCCTTTTGGAGCATGTCTTTCTCTAATCGTGCGGATTTAATTTTGTGCCGCAAGTTTATCGGATTCGTAATTGCAAAGATCTACGCAGTGGGAATGGTATGCAATTTTAGTGTGCCCGCATGCTGTTCATTTGCAAACAATTCTGCTGGATTTTGTGTTCTTTTGCCGTTTTATATCATTCGTAACTACAATATTCATTCCGCATGCTTTACGGGATTAAATGAATTCCGAGTGATTTTAACACATTAGATTCTGTTTTTGAAATTTCAGATGGAATCCGTATTTTTGCCATTCATTTTTATAAAAACAAACGGCATAAAAGGAAATTTTGATGCTTTCCAGTTATGCTGTTTGGTTCAAAAATTCTTTTAAAAAGAACCTTTTCTGTGAGTTATTTATCGTCCATTTTTAGGAGTTTATGAGGGTTTACCCATGTGGCTTTGTAAATTTCTTCCGGCGTTAGCAATTCTTCTTTTCGCAGATAATCAATGCATTGAGTTAAAAACATACCGCTTCCAACCAAGCATTTCTTGATCGGATTATAAAGCAATCCGGAGGCATCTAAATCTGCAACATTATCCCAAATGTGGTAGCGCCCCGGCGGAAGGCCGGCAACAGTAGCAGCATCGCTGATGATAATGACACGATCGATTCCTTTGCAGCGGAAAAAGCATTTAAGAACGGGGTTTGGCAAATGATGCCCATCCCCAATAATAAATGCCATTAAATCATCGTTGGCTAAACCAGCCCAAATGGGGTTTCGATGACGATCAATCCTGTTTGGAATGCCATTGCCCAAGTGTGTGAGACTATCCCCACCGGCGGCTTTTATTTGCTCGTCTGTGGCCAGTTGGTGCCCTAGAGACACAACAATGCCAAGCTCATGAGCTTTATCAACGGCTTCTCGAATGCCAGGAAGTTCGGCGGCCATGGTCAGAATGCGGAGTCTTCCTTCCGACAAATCAAAGAGCTTTTGGACTCCGTCTGCCGAAGGAAGTCTCGTATATTGCGGACTGTGTGCCCCAACTGCGCCAGGCTCTTTGGAAATAAATGGGCCTTCTAAATGATAGCCCGGAATTGCATATTCCAAATGATGCGCGGTAATAACCGAATTCATCAATTTCATATTATGATTATATGTTTCTGCTGAGGATGTCACGATGGTTGGTAAAAACCGTGTGACACCGAGTCCCAGAATGGATTCAGCTGCCTTGAGAAATTGGTCTGCAGTCAACTTGGGATCGGAAAAATTAATGCCGAATCCGCCATTTACTTGCACATCGAAACATTTCATTTTGCGCATAAATCCTTTACATACTGTGGTAAGTCTGCAGCGGCCGGCATGTCACAGAATGTTTCGCAATCTTGATGAATGCGAATAATCGATGCGGGATGCTGTGGCCCCATTTCGGCTTCAAAGGTGATCTGCATTGCATGAGCTTTTCGCTTATCTGGGCAGGTATTGATGATGGTCTTGCTCTTCATGATCTGACGAGGACTCATCGAAATAGCTTGTTTTGGAACATCATCAACGGTTGGGAACCAACCTTCGCCAAGTTGCTGATGACGGCAAACATCGTCTAAGTCAACAACGAGATAAGGAGTCTCGGTCATAAAATCTGCTGGTGGATCATTGAAGGCAATATGACCGTTTTCACCAATGCCGATGAAGGCAACATCAATCGGATGCTTGGAAATAATGGCACCTAATTCATCACAGGCTTTTTTCGGGTCTGGAGCACTGCCATTGACATAGTAAGCGGCCTTCAATGGCTTTGGCAAACTAGCAACAAAACGCTCCTTGATGTATTTGCGGAAACTGGCTGGATGCGTCTCGGGAAGACCGACATACTCGTCAAGGTGAAACATGGTTATTTTCCCCCAGTCAATGCTGTCAATCTTCGCTAATGCGGTAAGCATTTCAAACTGGCTGGCACCAGTCGCTACAATAATATTTGCATAACCTTGCGCAGCAATCGCTGCATTGATTTTCTTTGCGCCGCATGCCGCAGCTGCAGCACCACATAATTCCTTCGTGTCATAAATGTGTAATCCCATGGTTTTCACCTTTCTGTTTTTATTTGTTGTCGTAAGAGAAATTGCGTTTTACTTAGTAAGATATTTTACTAAGGTTATAAAATATAATCTTTAAATAATGAAATGCAACTATAGAGCATAAAAAAAAGTATTTTAACGAGAAGATTTTGGCAAGGGGAGTTTGGCGATTTTTTGTAGTCAAAGATATTCAACAATAGCATGAGTTGGTGTAGCGGCGGGGGTGGGTGGATAGGGAAGATCGGCGCGTTGTGATTGAGGATATGGCAAGAGAATAAATGTTATATATATTTTGTTTTGGGAGCAAGAAAGAAAACCGGGCTTATTTTCTGGGATTGTATTTTATCTCTTTTATGAATGATAATGCTCGTTTTTAGCTTTTTTGTTGGAAAAGTTATAAAAAAGTAATATATTAAGGAGGTTTTTACCCAACCGTTTAGGAGCAAAAAGAAACTGAGCGGCCGGATTCGGGGGTACCGGATTCGGAAGTATGATATATATTGAAATGCATGTTTTAAGGAGTCGAAGTGGAAAACAACGTTATTCCGTTAAATATCGTCGCGAAAGAAACAGCACCGTGCTGTGTAACTTTAACCATAACTGTGCCTGCTGAGCGGAGCAAGCCGTGCTATGATGGTATGGTACGAAAAGCGATAAAGGAGATAAAGCTTCCTGGTTTTCGTGCTGGCAAGATCCCAAAAAGCATGGTTTTGAAGAGATATGCGGGGCAGATTAATGCTGAAACGAGTGAGAAGTTGACGAATGATTCTGTTCAGGAGGCGGTTGAACAGGAGAAGTATCAATTAGCGAGCTCTCCAAAATTAGTAGATAGTTCTATCAAGTTATATGAACCGGGCAAGGATTTTTCGTTTGAGGTAATGGTTGAGATTCTTCCGGAAGTAAAAGTACCGGATTATGCGGCATTCCAGTTAAGCAAAGATGCCTTTGAAGTAAAAAAAGATGAAGTTGATAAGATGATCAATTCTTGGTTAGAGCAGCGTGCCAGTTATGAAAAAGTTGAGAGCGCGGCTGTTCAGGGTGATATGTTAAAAGCGACGTATTGTTCAGAGATTCCGGAAGATTTAAAAGAAGAGAAGAAGTGCGCATATATTTTGAATGCTGAGAATACGTGGGTGTTATTAAAGTCTCCCGAGATGCTTCCTGGCGTAAGTACGGCGCTTGTTGGCGTAAAGGCCGGGGATACAAAAGATGTTACCATTTCTTTCCCGGATGATTTTTATATGGATTTACTCCGGGGTCGGAGCATCGCCTATCATTTTACAATTCATGAAGTCCAAGCAAAAAAACTGCCGGAAATTAATGAAGAATTTTTGAAGACTGCTGGTGTGAAAACGGAAGAGGAATTACGCAAAGGCGTGGAAGATAGCCTAAAAGCTCAGAAGAATTATGAGCAGCAGAATAAATTACGCGAACAAGTGCGCGCTGCTCTGATTTCGGGACAGGATTTTGCCGTGCCGCCGAGCATGTTTGAGCGTATGAAGGCTAGTGAGCTAAAGCGCGCAAAAGAAGCTTTTATGCGCAATGATAAAAAAGAAGAAGACTGGAAAGCAAAAGAAAAAGAAGAAGAACAAAATGCTGAAAAGGTCGCTTCTGATAATATTCGCAGATCAATTGTTTTGTTCGCAATTGCGGATCAAGAAAAACTTCAGGTCGAGCAGAATGAAATATATCAGGCTGTTCAGAGTATTGCTCAACAGCAAAATATGAAGTTTGATGTAGCGGCAAAAGCGCTTCAGAAGAATGGCGCAATTAATGGTTTAATGGAAGAGCTTCTGTTGAATAAAACACTGGATTTTGTTATCAGCAAAGCGAATGTTGTGGAAGCAAAGGCTGCTGTAGCTGAATAATGGATGTCGAGAGTCGTTAAAAAACAATTTGATCTTTTCTAACGACTGCTTACGCTAATCTTAGCAGCCGAATTTATGAAATAAAAAATAAAAGTCGGCGTGGTTTTGCGTCGACTTTTTTTATCGTTCGGTTGTTTTTGATTTTCGTTACAGAGATAAGAAATAAATTTTAATAAGGAGAATAAAATGGCAAGCAATAACATATATATGCCATATGTAATTGAGCAGACAGGCAATGGCGAGCGTCAGTATGATATATATTCTCGTTTACTGAAGGATCGTATTGTAATGTTGGGCACGCAGGTTGATGATACCATTGCGAATATGATTGTAGCTCAGCTATTATTTTTACAGAGTGAGGACCCGAAGAAAGACATCGATTTTTATATTAATACTCCTGGTGGTGTTGTCACCGCTGGTCTTGCGATTTATGACACGATTCAGATGCTTAGTTGCGATGTGCGTACGTATTGCATTGGCCAGGCTGCGAGTATGGGATCTGTTTTGCTTTGCAGTGGTGCCCCGGGAAAACGTTTTGCGTTGCCGAATTCTCGTGTTATGATTCATCAGCCGTCTGGCGGATGTGAAGGAACCGCAGCGGATATTAATATTCAGGCAAAAGAAATCACGCATATAAAAGAAGTATTGTATGGAATTATTTCGCATCACACTGGACAACCCATTGAGAAGGTTATCAAGGATAGTGAGCGTGATTTTTTCTTGTCCGCAGAAGAAGCAAAAGCTTATCATTTGGTGGATGAAGTCATGCCGATACGTGAGCGCAAAAAGAAAGAGACAAAGTAAGGTATGACGAAGTCGAAAAATAAATTACCAACATGTTCGTTTTGTGGCAATACATTTACGGATGGTGATCAGCTGATACAAGCGCCATTTGGGGATGTTTTTATTTGCCGTGATTGTGCAAAAATTTGCGATGGAATTTTTAGTGGTGCTGATGTTGGAGATGAGGCTCTCGTTACAGGTGAGAAGTCCAAATCAAAGATTGGCAGTGCGGAAGCGAAAAAGCAATCCATGGCAGATAAAATTAACAAAAATTTATGCAGCCCCCAGGAAATGAAGGCGTATCTTGATCAGTATGTTATTGGGCAGGAAAAAGTAAAAAAAGTACTGTCTGTTGCGGTGCATAATCATTATAAACGGATGCTGTATTTGTCTAAAAAACAGGGTGGTTTAGATAGTGATGTTGAAATCGAAAAGAGTAATATTTTGATGATTGGCCCGACTGGTTCGGGTAAGACATTGTTGGCGCGGGTGTTGGCCCAGAAATTGGAAGTGCCGTTTGCCATTACCGATGCCACAACGTTAACAGAAGCTGGTTATGTGGGTGAAGATGTAGAGAATATCCTTGTTCGTTTGATGCAAGCCGCGGATTTTGATGTAGAACGGGCGCAGTATGGCATTATCTATGTAGATGAAATTGATAAAATTGCCAAGCGGACCGATAATGTGTCGATCACGCGTGATGTATCGGGTGAGGGGGTTCAGCAGGCGCTGCTTAAGATTTTGGAAGGGACGGTTTCAAATATTCCGCCGAAGGGTGGGCGTAAGCATCCGCAGCAGGAATTTATTCAGGTGGATACAAAGAATATCTTATTTATTTGTGCGGGTGCTTTCAATGGTTTAGAGAAGACTATTGAGCGTCGTGATGGTGTCCGGTCTTTGGGATTTGGCCGTAAGGTTGAGGCTGGTAAATTGGATTTGAATGCTGCCGATGGGCATATCTTGGATTTTTTGGAGCCGGAAGATTTAATTAAATTTGGTCTTATTCCGGAATTTGTGGGGCGTCTTCCTATTTTGACTAGCCTGCAGAAACTGACATGTGAGGATCTTGTCCGGATCCTTGTGGAGCCTAAAAATTCGTTGATTAAGCAGTATCAGGCTTTGTTTAAGATGGAGAATGTGGAGCTTGTTTTTGAGGATTCTTCCTTAAAGGCCATGGCTGAAATGGCAGATAAAAAAGGAACCGGTGCCCGTGGTCTTCGTTCTATTATGGAGAAAATCATGCTAGATATTATGTTTGATCTACCGGAATACGCGAAGAAGCATCATCAGTATGTTATTAATGACAAGGTTGTTCAGGGAGCAAAGGCGCTGTAAAAGAGCAAATAATATTTTTTTATGTTTTTTCATTTTGTCTGCTAACAATCCTTTTTGGTAAAGGGGTATGCAGTCTTAAAATTAAAATCATTCGAAAAGATTATCTTGCTTGTTTGGACATCGTCACAGGAGTTTAATAATGTTTATCGGGGTATTTTAAGCGTGTCATATAAGCGGATGTTCATTCTTTCAGTGTTGTTCTTTTTAGGAGGACTTTCTGAAAATTCACACTTTTTTGAAGTGTGTGCGGCTTCGGTTCGTTCACCGAAAACGATCCGCTATATGAATCTTTACAATAGACGGTATTTATATCTTCGTGATGTTGCTAGTTTCTATGGTATGAATTATAGCATCGCAAATAAAAAGGTTGTGATGTATTCAAAATATAGCCGTTTGGAATTTAAATTGGATAGCCGGTCTTTTGTTCTAAACCGGGTTCTTTCAACGCTTTCTTATGCAGTGTTTTTAAATAAGAATCATGTGATGATTGCTGAAAATGATTTTTCTATTTTGCTGGACCCCGTTTTGCGTAGCCGCGTTTTGCCGCGCAAGAGAATCCAGCGAATTATCATTGATCCCGGACACGGCGGCAAAGATAATGGCGCCGAGGTGGCGGGAGTTACGGAAAAATATTTGAATTTAAAACTAGCACTTCCACTTGTGCGAGAATTGCAGTGTCGCGGATACGTCGTTTTTTTAACACGTACAAGCGATGTTTATCATACGCTGTTGTCGCGGGCTGAAATGGGAAAACGCTGTAAGGCGGATCTCTTTATTAGCCTGCATTGTAATGCGGCTGCCGATTCTTCGGTGCATGGGGTGGAATGCTATGTGGCAAATCCGCAGGGAACGCCATCTAGCGGTGGAAATACAATCGCTAAAAATAAAACAGAATCCGATGTGGTCGTGCGGGAAAATGCACTTCTGGGGCATACGATGCAAGGTATGCTATGTAATAAATTAAAGTGCGCAGACCGCGGTTTTAAACGAAAACAATTTATGGTGTTGCGAAAATCCGAGATTCCGACTATTTTGATAGAGACCGGATTTATGACGAATCCGCAGGAATTTCGCTTGCTGCAGAATCAGTATTATCGGAAGAAGCTGGTGGATGCGATTGCAGATGGAGTGGATAGCTACGCGCAGTTGTTAAAAGCAAGTTAAAAAATAAAAATAGAATGACAGGAGTTTTAATATGCAAGAAAAAGAAATTATCAAATATCTGACTGAGACAGGCGCGTTGCTCAATGGACATTTTCAATTGCGAAGTGGTTTGCACAGTAGTCGATATTTTCAGGCAGCATTAGTATTACAGCATACACTTATTGCTGCGAAGCTTTGTGCTGCAATGGCAGCACCGTGGCGCGATATGGGAATTGAAACGGTGATTTCACCGGCGGTCGGTGGTATTGTGGTTGGTCAGGAAGTTGGAAGAGCACTTGGCGTAAAAGCTATTTTTGCTGAAAAAGATGAAGCGTCCAATTTGCATTTGCGGCGTGGGTTTTGCTTGAAAAAAGGCGAAAAAGTTCTAGTGGCTGAAGATGTGATTACAAAGGGCGGGCGTGTGGCGCAGACAATTGAGCTGGTTCGTTCTTACGGTGCAATTCCGGTTGGTGCGGCTTGTATGGTTGACCGCAGTACGGGTACGGTGGATCTTGGCGTGCCGTTTAAAAGCCTTTTGAAATTGAATCTTCCAACTTATAAGCCGGAAGATTGTCCGCTTTGTGCAAAGAAAATGCCGATTGATCATCCGGGTTCTAAATAAAGGTTGTTGGGTATTGAAAACAAGTTGATTTTATATTTTTTCCTCTGTCGGACGGAGAGTATCGTTCCCAAAAAAAAAGCAGAAAGAAGTTACGATATTTTGCGGTAATTGATATTTGTTCGATGGGAGCGTTTTCGGTGCTGGAGTTTTTTGTGCTGTATTTTCATGGATTATGAATTGAATTTGTACTATAAAAGAATTTAATTTCTCGCTATTTTTAACGATTTCTAAAAAGACTGGAAAGCAAATTATGCTAGGTTGGTTTGTAAAAAAAATATTTGGTAATCGGAACAATCGCGTTCTGAAAAAAATATGGCCTTATGTCGCCGAGATTAATGCATTATATGACTCTTATCACGAATTGTCAAATGAGCAATTAAAGGCGAAGACCGATGAATTTAAAGAGCGTCTTACCAAGGGCGAAACGACAGATGATATTATGTGCGAGGCTTTTGCCGTAGTAAAGGATGCCTGCCGTCGCCTGAAAGAAAGCAAAGATCCGGAAGAAAATGGTGTCAATGTAACTGGTCATATCCTGAAATGGGATATGATCCCCTTTGATGTTCAGCTGCTCGGTGGTATTGTTCTGCACAAAGGAAATATTGCTGAAATGGCAACGGGCGAAGGTAAAACGCTTGTTGCTGTTTTGCCGCTGTATCTGAATGCGTTGACCGGTCGTAATGTGCAGCTTGTTACGGTTAATGATTATTTAGCCAAACGTGATTCTGATTGGATGGGGCATGTCTTGCGTTGGCTTGGTCTGACAGTGGGCTGTCTTCAAAATAATATGGATCCGGAGCAGCGCCGTGAACAGTATGCCTGTGATGTGACGTATGGCACAAATAGTGAATTTGGTTTTGATTATTTGCGTGA
>JBAYAV010000007.1:0-28923 GCA_041669565.1 Lentisphaeria bacterium | reverse complement strand
GTAGTATGGGGTAGATTTATGGGAGTGGTTTGAATCATAGCGGTACTTGCTTCTGTAATAGAAGAATAAATATGTAACGCAGTCATTCCAATGACAGCGCTTCCTAATAATGAGGCTTCAGTTTGCGTTGGAAGTTTTTTTTGCTGTGGAAAGAGTGCACTGGCAGTTTCTTGAACCACTTTTTCACGGCATGCCAGTGCCTGCAAGCTGAGTTCGGTTTTTTTACCGAGATTCTTTTCTAATAGATCGGCGCATATACGCAGTGGACAAAGGGTCCCGAAAATTGCACCTCGACAGAGAGCCGCATCGGTGTGGGATGCGTTCAATCCGCGCCAGCCACCATTGGAATGGTAGTCCATAGAAGGCGCCCCACGCCCCAGAATATAGGGGAAAAAAAGTGGTAAGTCTGCGGTGAGTTCTTTTTGCGCCGCTAAGTCAAAAAAATCTCGGATGGTAATGTGATATTTTTTGGCGAGCCAGTCAAAACAGAATCCTCCTGCTGGAACGGAACCTAAATAGAGCTCTAAGGCTGGATCGGCATGGGAAAAGAGAAAAAGCTTCCCAGCAATTTTTTTGCCCTGACCATGAAGCCCGGCAGCGAGAAGCTGACCGGATGTGCCGAGCGTTAAAGAAAGTGTGTTTGAATCGACGCCACTTCCGACGGCAGCGCTAGCAAGATCACCGCAGCCCATAATAACGGGTGTGCCGGTGAGCAGCCCCGTTTGGGTGGATGCTTGCGAATGGATGGTCCCGCAGATCGCGGTGGATAAAATGATCTCCGGCATTTTATCTTCTGAAATGCCGCATTGTTGCAAAAAATCAGAATGATATTGCTGGGTAGTTGCATTCATCATTAGCGTGCCGGATGCGTCGCTGGGATCGGTATGCAGGCGACCGGTGAGGCGATAGGCGATATAGTCTTTGCTTTGCAGAAAACAAATGGAACGATGGTAAAGTTCCGGTGTTTCGGCCTTCATTTGCAGCATCTTCGGCAGTGTGAATATCGGGATGGCGGGATTTCCGAATTCTCTAAGAAAGAACTCCTTCCCAAATTCTTGATTCAGGCGGTTTGCATAAGTTTCGGCGTGATTGTCACTCCAAAGACGTGCTGGTGCTACGCAGTTTCCGTCTTTATCAATACCGAGAAGGGCGTGCATGTTTCCGGTAATAATGACAGCTTCCAGTTGTTTCAGGAGGCTTTTGGAAATGTTTTGTAAAAGTTCACAGAGAATTTGAAACCACGCCTCGGCATCCTGTCGGTCTGGAGAAGCGGTGCGCGGTAGGAAACGACTTTGCAGAGAGGACATTTTGCCCGTTTCAGAAAAAAGGGCGCATTTTATTCGGCTTGTGCCGATGTCAATGGATAGAATTTTTGTCATTGCTGCTTTTTTACAATTGTATTTTGTTTTATTTTAGGAGATTACCAAAAAATATCTCACGTTTACGGGAGCATAAAGTTGTTTCTTAGGGTTTTGTTTTTCATCATGGATTCGTTGTGAGTCAGTCCGCCGGGTGTATTGGAGCTTTGAAATACTGGTGGTGTTAGACCTTTCGCAATTATTTTTTCAATTGTCATCGCAGAAATAGTATGCATGAGAAAAGAACCGGCTATGGTGGATAGTGGTCCCATTTGATAGGAACCGATGTTGAGAGATGTATCACCGCATGGCACATGATTGTTTATTAGTAGCGCGCGATCTTCAAGAGCCCAGACATTGGCATATTTGGAATGATTGCCGCGTTGGTTCTGATAATTTTTCGAAGAAAGAATAATGACGTCGGCGCCGCGCTGTAATGCGCAGTCTGCAACTGCAACAGGTGCGCCATTTTTTCCTGAAGTGGAAAGGATTACCAGTACATCGCCTTTTGTCATTTGAGAACACTGAATGATAGCGCAGCCGATTTCTTCGCTGTGTTCTACGGCGCTGGTGAGCAGCCCGGGGGTGGTTGCAATACTCATTCCGGGACCGAAAAGGGGGCGCCAGAATGCTGGCGCACCGGCGCGATAAAAGACATCCTCAGTGAGAATCCCTGAATGCGTGCAGCCGAATGCATAAATGGTGTGTTTGGTTTCGTAGGCATCGGCAATTTTTTCAGCGGCGCATTCTAATTTTTCTTTTTCTGTTTGCAGGTCCTGTAATATTTTTTGGACTTGCTTGTTATATTCTTCCATAATATGATTCATGATTTACTCCTGGATATTTGCTTTTTCCCGGTAGTATTGTGTACCGTATTTTTCGATATCGGCAGTTAAAATAAAGCCATTTCCTGAGAAAGGTTTTTCTTTTTCAGCGGCGAGTTGATGGAATGCACGGCGTACGGAATTATCGGCTGGGAAATCGTTGATGTTGCCGTTATCGTGTCCAAAGATAAAAAACAATCCATCCGTGCCTTTTGTAAATATTGGAATACAAGAATAGAGATTCCTCTGAAAATCGCTTAGATTTGAATTTGGAAGAAAGCGCTGCCAGTACGGATTCAGGATCCAAGAACAGCAGGTGAACAATTTTATGGGGTTGTTAAAGTGCTTTGCGAAAAATTCTTTTGCTTCTAACAGAGAACTTTTGATTGCATCGGGAGTCATTTTTCCGCCGCCTGGAATGTGTATTGATGGTACGATGTCATCCGGCTGAAGCAAGGGCATGTATTCTTGTAATGAGATCGTTTTTTTGATATTCGGATGATACTGCCCGTTCGGAGTAATGGGATAGCCCGTTACGCTGTCTCCAGAGACTTTCAATGTACTGTGAAAATAATTTTCTTTTTGATCTTTCTCATTCATGATTATTTTTTGATTATGAAGAATCCAACCATCCTGACAAAATGCGATGGGGCGTTTTGTCTTTTTGTGAAGGTAAATAGCTGGGAGCCATTCTTGTGCCGTTCCTCGTAAATATTCAAGGCGCCCGATGGAAAATAATTCACAATTAAGATAGTTTCTTATCCATCTTGTTTGTTGCAAGTTATGTCCTGGAAGGCCATGATGTCCGGATGCATAAATTTGAGATGTCCCTGAAATCCAAAGTAGAATTTTGGGGATAAATTCTTCTTGAAAGCCGTGTTTTATGTAGTTTTTTTGAATGAGAGGCAGGGGGCTTGTCGCGATCATATATTGAAAAACGCCTGCATTGTCCCCTAATAATTTTTCAGCAAGAGGAATTTCTCGGTTCGGAAGAGGGGAATCTGCTAAGAAAATTCCGTCATGCAGAATCCACGCATAGATCTGGGCTGCCTCGGATGTCTTAACAAATTGCGCGACTTGTTTTATGCGCTCGCGCAATTCCGATGATGTCTCTTTTATAAAATAGGCCTCTTGAAAATCAATCGTCATGAACTTCGGATAAAGATTGACGTATTTTAGGCTTACGCGTTGGTAGTAAGGGGCAAGAATATCCCTCATTCTTTGGTTAAAACCGAGCTCGAAACAAAGCTGTGACAAGGATAACATTCTAGACCCCTTTTTTTATATGTTATTGCTTTCGCGATTCATAAACTAAAATTGGGTTGGCTTTTTTATGAGCTGCAGAAATTCATTTCTAGTCGCCTCGGAGTCATGGAAACTGCCGAGCATGGCGGATGTCTGCATAATGGAGTTTTGCTTTTCAACGCCGCGCATCATCATGCATAAGTGTTTGCATTCCATGACTACTCCGACGCCCTCAGCCGATATTTTGTCTTTGATATAACGAGCGATTTGCTGGGTGAGGCGTTCCTGAATTTGTAGCCGGCTGGCAAAACAGTCTACCAGACGCGCTAACTTGCTGACCCCAAAAATCTTTCCTTGGGAAATATAGCCGATGTGACAGCGGCCGTAAAAAGGCAGCATGTGATGCTCGCAGAGGCTGTAAATTTCGATGTCGCGAACGATGACCATATGATTGCAACTCTCATTAAAAATGGCATCGCCTACGACTTCATCGGGATTTAGTTTATAGCCGCGCAGGAGAAATTGCATACTTTTTTCTACGCGTTCGGGCGTTTTTATCAGCCCCTCGCGGTTCGGATCTTCACCGCTTCGTATTAGAATTTCCTTAATCAGACTTGCTATTTCCATTTGATTTTATTTCCAATTGTCATTTATAAATATTGTGGGTGGAATGGATTTCTTAAAAGAAAAAAAAGTATCCCGTCTTTTTATAATATAAGATAGGATACTCTTTTTTTAATTTAATAACTTGTGTTTTTACAAATTATTTTTCAGCTTTTAGTGCGGCTTGTGCTGCAGCTACGCGAGCTACTGGTACCCGGAAAGGAGAGCAGCTTACATAGGTCATGCCGACGCTATAGAAAAATTCAACTGAAGCGGGATCGCCACCTTGTTCGCCGCAAATCCCCAAGTTGATATTTTTCCGTACAGAGCGACCGCTTTTGGCCGCCATTTTAATCAAGGAACCAACGCCATTGGTATCAATGGTCTGGAATGGATCCGCTTCTAAGACCCGGCTATTTAAATAGCTTCCCATGAAGCTCCCGATGTCATCGCGGCTGAATCCGAAGGTTAGCTGGGTGAGATCATTCGTTCCAAAGGAGAAAAACTCGGCAACTTCTGCAAGTTTGTCTGCCTGAAGTGCAGCACGCGGAATCTCAATCATGGTTCCGAGTTGGTACTTGAAGTTCTTCATGTCGTAGCGACGCATAACTTCTGCATGAACGCGATCTACGATTTTTTTGACGTATGATAATTCGTTTAGATCACAAGTTAACGGCACCATGATTTCAGGAACAATCTTTTTGCCGTCTTTGATAATTTCTGCAGCGGATTCTAAAATAGCACGAACCTGATATTCTGTGACTTCCGGATAAGTGACACTTAAACGAACACCGCGATGTCCCATCATTGGATTGTTTTCCTCAAGAGCGTTAATGCGCTTGTGGACTTCATCCTCGGCAATACCCAATGCATTGGATAATTCCTGACGGCCTAAAGCCGAATGCGGTACAAATTCATGTAATGGCGGATCGAGCAAACGAATCGTAACAGGGAACTCTTCCATGACTTGCATGGTTTTTTTGATATCGCTCTTCATTGCTGGAAACAATTCTTTCAGAACCTGAATACGATCCTGCTTGTTTACACAAAGAATCATCTTGCGTAGCAAAAAGAGGGACTTGGCTGAACCGGCACCGTAGAACATATGCTCTGTGCGGAAAAGACCAATTCCTTCTGCTCCAAAAGAACGCGCGCGTTTGGCATCTGCCGGATTGTCTGCATTTGCACGAACACCCATTGTACGGTATTTATCAACAAGCTGCATAAAACGAACAAACCGCGCATAGTCTGCACCGGCAGTTGGATCTACTAATGGCAGCGATCCACGGTAGGCGATACCAATTGAACCATTAATGGTTAAAATATCTCCCTCATGCAGAACGAGATCACCCACTTTTAGAGTCTTATTGGCGGAATCAACAACAATATTAGAGGCGCCAACAATACAACTTTTTCCCCAGCCGCGGGCAACAAGAGCGGCATGACTTGTCATTCCACCGCGCGCGGTAATGATACCATCTGCAACGCGCATGCCTTCTACATCTTCCGGGTTGGTTTCTTCCCGCAGCAAAATAACGTTCTTTCCCATGCGCTCGGCCTGGACGGCATCCTGACTGGTAAAATAGATGGACCCTGAGGCCGCACCCGGCCCCGCCGGTAAGCCCTTGATCAGCTGTTCGGATTTCGCTTCAATGGAGGGCTCTACGATTGGTAGAAGAAAATCCAGAACCTGCGTTGGATTAACACGCAAAACGGCAAGCTTTTCATCAATAAGCTTTTCATCCAGCATGTCAAGCGCCATGTTCACAGCAGCTTTTCCACCGCGTTTGCCGCTACGGCACTGTAGCATATACAATGTCTTGTTTTCAATTGTGAATTCAATATCCTGCATATCATGATAATGCTTTTCAAGCGCATTGCGAATGCCGACTAATTCTTCGTATGTTTCCGGCATCATTTCCTGCATGGACATTAAATGCTTGTTTTGGTCTGTTTTGGTCTCATTGTTCAATGGATTTGGAGTCCGTATGCCGGCAACAACATCTTCGCCTTGGGCATTCACCAGCCATTCACCGAAAAATTCATTTGCGCCAGTTGCGGGGTTTCGGGTAAAGGCAACACCTGTTGCCGAAGTATCGCCCATATTGCCGAACACCATGGTTTGCACGTTTACGGCTGTTCCCCAATCATCCGGGATCCCCTCAATTCGGCGATACGAAGTAGATTTTGAGCCGTTCCAGCTTTTGAATACAGCGCCAATTCCGCCCCAAAGCTGCTCTATTGGGTCGTCCGGAAAGTCTTTATTTAAAACTTCTTTAATGCGTCTTTTGAAAGCGCTGGCGAGGCATTTTAGATCATCGGCAGTTAAGTCGGTGTCCGATTTGCAGTCACGGATGTATTTGTACTGATCGAGCATTTCATCCAGGAGTCGGCGAATTCCTTTGCCGTCAACTGGAGGAATGCCTTCGGCTTTTTCCATAACGACATCGGCGTACATCATAATGAGGCGGCGGTAGGAATCCCAGACGAAGCGTTCATTGCCGGTTTTTGCGATTAATCCTGGAATTGTGCTGGAGGATAGTCCGATGTTTAGGACTGTATCCATCATTCCTGGCATGGATTGGCGTGCACCGGAACGGCAGCTTATGAGCAGTGGATTTTTGGGGTCGCCGTATTTGCGTCCCATTACTTTTTCGACTCGAGTCAAGGCCGTTTGAACTTCTTTTATCATTTCATTTGAGAAGTTACCCTCGTTGTCAAAATACGCGTTGCAGCATTCTGTGGTTACGGTGAATCCTGCTGGAACAGGCAGGCCGAGTCGGCTCATTTCGGCTAGGTTAGCTCCTTTGCCGCCGAGTAAATTTCGCATGCTGGCATCACCTTCAGCACTGCCACCGCCGAAAAAATACACGTATTTTTTGACTGCAGTTTCTTGCCCAGAACATGCTTTTGTTTCATTTTTTTTTGCCACTTTTCTTTTCCTTTTCTTGAGGTTGGCAATACTACGCCGCAATTTTTTTATTCTTTTTCTTTTGTTGCGGCACCGTTGTGGAGTGTTTTCTTTTCGCGTTTTTAGAATTTTATAAACGGTGGTAAAAACACACTCTCCCGATAATAACAAAACGCGCTCAGCAGTATAAAATTTCTTTTAACTGTTGGGCGCGTCAGTCACATTGGTATACACCAGGTATTTTTTTTTATAAAAACTGGCGCATCATTTTACTTGCTTTTCTTTTTCGTTTCGCGGATTCGTTCTTGTACGCGTTCCATATAACGTTTACGACGGATTCGTTTTTCAACTTTGCGATGCTGTTGACTCATAAAAAATTCTCCACTATTAATTGTGCTCTTTTATAATATAGAAATGATTTTACTAATATATATCGAAAAGTAGTATTGTGCAACTGTTTTTATAAAAAAAATAATGATTTGTCCTGAAACATAAAGTATGAGAGCAAAATAGTCCATAAAATATGGATAGAATGGTGATTTCATCGCGTCTGTTTAGGGAGGGGAATTAGATTTGTTTTTTCTCTGTATTTTTTAGGACGGTTCTTGTATTCCAAGGAGCTTCAACTATAGTAAAAGGTGTTTTATATTATTTTTTAAAAGTTCATTTTTGAAGGATTCATTATGCAGATTATTGAATATGAATGCCCCGTTGATCATTCGTTTCAAAAAGCGAAGTTTCGGGCGGCGGAAGGAAATTTGAATGAAGCGAAACCTTTGGTTGTTGCTTTACATACTTGGAGTCAGAATTATGATACGGATTGCAGTGGTTATGAGACGATCTGCAAGGAGTTGAATTTTCACTTGATTTATCCTGATTTTAGGGGGCCAAATTGGACCTATCAGGCATTAGGTTCCGATTTGGTTATTGCGGACATCAAGGCAGCTGTAGAGTATTGTTGTAAAAATTATTGTGTTGACATGAGTCGGATTTATTTAATCGGAGGTTCTGGAGGCGGTCATGCTTCTTTGTTATTAGCGGCGCGTTTGCCGGAAGTTTGGGCAGGCGTATCCTCATGGTGTCCGATATCGGATGTTGCGGCGTGGCATCGGCAGTGCAAGAACACGCGTTTTTCTCTTTATGCAGAGCATATTGAGAAAAGTTGCGGTGGCGATCCCAATAAACCGGGTCCGGCGCATTTTGAAGCGGTGCACCGCTCGTCGCTGACATTTTTATCGAATGCAGGGTCTTTTCCTTTTCCCATTGATATTAATACTGGAATTCATGATGGTCATACAGGCAGTGTGCCTGTTCGTCATGCATTTGAAGCCTTTAATGCGGTGGCAAAATTACCGGACGTATTTCAAGAAGAAGAAATTGATTATATTGTAAAAAAGGAGAAGGTCTGGCCCGGTTGTCCGATTCCGGAGCAGGATCCGAGTTTTGGAGATATTGCGCTGCATGTCCGACGTCAGTCCGGGAATGTTCGGTTGACAATTTTTGAGGGTGGTCATGATATTCTTATAAACACGGGTCTTGCGTGGTTAAAAAATCAGCGGAAGGCGCAAAGCCCGATTTGGAATGCCGAAATGGTATCGGCAAAGAGTCTGAAATTAACACGCTAAGGGGCTATAAAAATGAACTTGACAATTTGCCGAAAAAATCGTGATTTGATTTTGGGGCCGACAACGAGGAGCATCCCCTCAGGTATGTGACGAGGTTAGCGGCACAAAAAGCAATCACGAGAATCTGGCAAATGTAAAGGCTATTTCTGAACAGCCCCTAAAACCGAAAAGAGTAAACCGTTTTTGATTGAGCTCTTAGATTGAAAAATTTCATCTCGTTTCATGTCTTTGGGACGGAACGGAGTGAATCGAAAGGGCTGTAAAATTTTTTCAAAAACCCCCGCTGCTTTTTTTTGGAAAGCGTTTATAGAAAAAATACTTTTTCTATGCTACTAGTTTTCAAGAATTTCTGGTGCTGCGTATTAGCAAGGGGGAGACGCGCTGTCTGCTGGATATTTTTTTTGTCTAGCGGGCATTTTAGCGTAGAGATAACTATATTTTGTTATTGTTTTTATAGACGAATAAAGAATTAAATTGGAGTATTTTCGCGGTATTGGGGTTAATGCTGAATGTCCAGTTCCCCAGTGGCTTTTTTAGATATCCCAAGGCGATAATCTCATGGTTCAGGTATATTTTTAGATGCTTGTCGGTTGTAATAAATTTAAAATTCGACCAGTCAAACTGTGAAAAATCGGGGATGTCATCATGGGATATTTCTTTCCCATCTATTGTAATAATCAGGCGCATTATTTTAGGGGTATATCGGCGAAAAGAAATGATGCAGCGGAGATTATCTTCGGAATCCGCAATAATCCATTCGGACACTCCTTGTCCTGCTTGTCTAAAATTGAATTCAAGCGTCTGCTCGGGGGTGATTATTTTTCTCAGTTTAATTTTATCGCTTCGTTGTGAGCCACTGAGAATGGACATGAAATGATTTATGTCATCCTGTATAATGGACCATGATTTCATATTTCCTTCCCAAAAGAAGAAGGTCAGAGTTTGTGAAATTTGACGAATTTGAAGGTTGTTTTTCCAGTATTCGTACCCTTTTTTCCCGCCGAAAAAGATTCCAAAACAAAGAATTGTCAGGAAAATTCCCAAAAAAATATTTTTATAATTTTCTTTCGTGTTTTTGGCGGAGCCCTTCAGACCGCCGTATTTGCGTTCCATATTTTGCAAGTCGCGGGTAAGATCATGGTAGTTTTGATAGCGATCAACGGGAGCTATTTCGCCCATCTTAGATAATATTTTTACAAAATCCGGATGCAGATTCTTCTTTATTTTTGCGGGTAAACGAAGGGGAAATTGGCATTTTAATTTTAGGCATTTTTCGGGGTCTTTTTCATCTTTAAACGGAATTTCACCGGTTAAAAAATAGTACGCTGTGGAAGCTAAAGAATAAATATCAACACATTGATTTAGCTTTTCATCCAGGAATGCTTGCTCCGGTGCCATAAAAGCAGGCGTCCCAAGGACTTTGTTTTGATAATCCTTTTCGACGTGGAAGTTTCGCTGGTCTGCAATGCCAAAATCACAGATTTTGACGCGAGTTGTCTGGGAATCGAAGAGACTTTTGATGTTTTCTGGGGGGGTGTTCTCTTGCCAGAAGAACAAGATATTTTCGGGCTTTAGATCTTTGTGGATAATGCCTTGGTCTAAAATATAGCTGAGACCGCGTACGACTTCAAGAAGAATCCCAATAACAATGTTTTCGGGCAAGGGACCAAAACGCTTTACTAAATTCTTTCCCGTTAAGTGACCGGGAATAAACTCCATAACCAAAAAAATACCGCAGTCATTACTAATGACATCATGGCAGGATACAATATTGGGATGATTTACGGAACCAATGGTCTGCGCTTCCTGCCGCAGCATATTGATATAGATCGGGTTGTGAGCGTGCTTCTGATTCAGCATTTTAATGGCGACAAGACGATTAAGCCGCGGCTGGCTTGCTAAAAATACTGTCCCCATTCCGCCTTCGCCAAGTATCGCAAGAAGTTTATATCCATCAATATGAATTATTTTGTGGTAGTCTTGAAGTGGGCTGCCTTGCTTGATATAATCTTCTTTATGGACTTTGACTAATTCTTGAGGTGTTTTTTCTTTTGTCGTCGTTTTTAAAATATTGTTAATCGTGACAGTATTGTCATTGTCGTTATTCAATTTCAGAATCTCCTCTATAACGAAACAAATATTTTTGTAAGTTTACGTTCTTTAACTTATGTAGTTTTATGAAAATGGAAAATGATTTTTCAGCGTGTGAAGGGATTGGATCAGTCTTGCTTAAAATCGTGGTATTTTATTTTTATATTCTTTTCAGATCTCTAATAAAATGGGTTTTTTCTTTTTTTAATCAAATATCAAGCCCTTGCAGTTTGAAAAAAATAAAATACTCGCCGTCTAATGAGAGCGTTGATTGGAAGTTATTCCATTTTTTTATTAAAATGATGTTCCCTTATTCAATAATAAGAGCATTCCAAATTCTTTGTTGTGAAATTCGTGGAAAATTTGTTGTGATAATTGGAAACACAACAGGTTTATGATAAATAAAATGGGATTGATTTTTCATTTTAACATTTTGATGGTTTGGAAATGATTTTTGTGAATTTACATTCTTCCTTTTGCTGAAAAAAACGATTTTATCATTGAAGGTATATTTTATTAATTTACTACCTAAACTTTTAATAGGAGATAATTTTTTGTTTATTTTTATCTCTGTATCCTTTTTTTGTTGTCGTTTGATTGAAAAGAATGGAATTTGACCTGAATTCAATGCCTAAAAAGAATGGAATATTTCTTTTCTAAATTAATTATAAAAAACATGTTATAAAAGAAATAATTTTCAAAAATGGATGTGCAATTGTTGAAATAAATAATTTTTTAAAAGTTTTATAAAAACAACGCCGTTTTTTTTATTCGTATTAATCCCTATGCTGTTTTTTTGCTTACACTGTAAAAAAAGACGATAGGCAAAAAGAGAAATTGATTTTTTCAGAGGAGAAAGCGAAGGGGCTTTGTTTTGGTGGACTTAAAGTCTGTCTTTGGTTTGATCTTTTATAACAAAGAAACACGCACGAGCAAAAACTGAAAAAAACAGTAAGAAAAGACAGACATTACGAAAGAGGCCGTTTTAGGGTGTTTTTCTGTGGATTGTTTTTTAAAAAGGGAAAAAAGGGTTATAGTATTTAAGGCGTCGGTTCGAAGTGCTTTTCTGTTTCCTTTTTTGGAAAAACAGTATGAAAGAACTATGGGAAATTTTCTTACATAGCTTCCGCTGCTTTTTTAATTTTTAATTTTAATTTCTTTATTTAATGCCAGAAGATAATACCATTTCATTTTTGCGACAAATTTTTTATTTGTTTTTGCATACTCTAGCGCTTCTATGCGGTTTATGGATGCTTCATGATGCAAATTTTTGTATTTTTGCGCTATTATTAGCACCCGCTGCTTGTTTCATATCGCGGATACCGATGCGGGTTTTCCCAAGAATATTGCGTCAATTAATGCAATTAGGTTTTGTTTTTGGGGCAACTTATTGGTTGAAAAGCCGCGTTTTGCAGTTTCCGTTTAGCTATTTATTAATTGAGATGATTGCTTTAATGCTCCCAGCTCTTTATTTAACCCGAAAAAGAGAAGAGCATCATCTATTACTTTTAGGGTTGATTTGTTTCATTGGATATGGGTGTTTAACGCCGAATCGCGCAATCTTTTTTCCGACGTTTGTTATTCTTCTCTTTTGTTTTGCTTTTTTGCTTTATAGTTCCAGAACTTCTATTCTGGGATTGTTTTTAAAAAATAGTCGTCAGATATTCGTTTTAAATTATATGAATTCTATGAATGTAGGCTATTGTTTTTTGCATTTAATAGGGACCCTTTTATTGGCAGCCTTCTTTGTTTCACAGTTTTCAATGACGCGAAAAATTCAGACAACGGGGCTGATACCATCCGGATTTAAAACGGAACAAAAATTGCGTTTTCCTAAATTTTGGAATGAGTGGATTGCACCAACTAAAAAAATGTTATCTGGAAAAGGGGGGAAAAAAATTCAGAGTGATTCTGCTGGAAAAAATATTGTCTTGGATAACAAAAGCTCTTTGATGGTTTCAATTCCAGGGAAAAAAGGCGTCTCTAGTAAGGATAGTGGTAGCTCGGGAATTGGCGATGAGCTTTTATTTAAAGTGATTTCTCCGGTTAAGTTATACTGGGGAGTGCAAACATATGATACGTATAATGGAAAAAAATGGACACGCTCAGAAATGATGCTGAGCAACAAAAGCTTTTTGGATACCTTTGTTCCGAAACAATATTATGAAATAGAACAGGCATTCTCCGTTCTGCATCCGCAAAGCAATAAACTTCCTTATGGTTTTAAGGCAATAATGTTTGCTTGGGAGGAGAGTAGTGACCAAAAGACGTCCTCGGACTCGTTTTATGGAATTATTCGCCGGGAAGATAGTTTCGTATATGAAATAATAAATAAAGAATTACCGACCCTGCCGTGGCATTATAGAGTTGTTTCTAGAATACCGAATCCAAATCTAGTAGAGACGGATACCCCATCGGCATCTAAAAAACGTGTCTATGGGTGGAATTATCGCCAGCTGCCGCGGGGTATCATAAGCGACCGCATGCGCACGTTGGTAAAAAGTCTGACAGGACAAATTCATTCTAAACTAGAAAAAGCAACGGCTCTTCAAAATTATCTGAAAAAAAATTACCACTATACTTTGTCTCCCCCTAAAATTCCAGAAGAAGCGGAAGTCTGTGATTATTTTCTTTTCGAAAGCCGTGAGGGCTATTGCCAGCATTTTGCACAGGTCCTTACGATTATGGCACGATTGGCAGGACTTCCTTCTAGGCTCGTGCTGGGCTATTCTCCCGGAAATTATAATTACTTTTCTGATTGCTATGATGTTTATGAGTATCACGCACATGCATGGACGCAAATTTTTATTGAGCCATTTGGTTGGCTGACGTTTGATGGGACGCCACCGGGGGCACTTCCGACGAGTGCAAAAACGAAAATTTTGCGAAAAATAATGGATCCATTTAAGGATGATTTTAATGCTAAGCCTCCAGAAATAAGTTTTGCGCCCCCCTCAAAATTAATTGACCCAGAACAAAAACTGCTCCATATCGGTTTGGAAAAGGAAACCAGCGAGCCGTTGAAAAAGGTGGAAGCGAAGGTTGATGATGTTATAAATGAAATTTATTCTCAGGCTACTAAAAAAAGCAAAAATCTCCATCCCGGTTTGCGAGGACTGCTCCAAACAGCATCCCATGTTGTTTGGGGGTATGGAAAAAACTTTCTAAAAAAAATGATGGCTGGGGTGCAGCGATGGACCGCGCGCTGGAAAAAAATCCTTGCAGAAAAACGAATCCTTTTTATAAATTGGGTTCAATCATTGACCCTTTTGCATTATACTGTTATTGCGGGACTCTTGTTCGCGATCTTGTCCTTATGGAAAAACAATAAAAAAATACAACGACAGTGTAAAAAATATTATCGACGCTGGCAGTGTTATCAGCGGTGGCGAAATGTGCTCCATAAAAAAATCAAGGATGCTCTTCTTGTAGATCAATGCCAAAAACTTATTTTTGATTGGATGGAGTTTAACGGAATTCGTCGTCTTGCTTATTATGATATTTTTGAGTATGGTAATCAATTAAAATTAAAAGCGCCTGAACTTTATGACGACTTTTATATCGTGGCACAAAACGTAACAAATGTGTGGTATGGAACTGAAAAGCTGGATCAAGGTCAAATAAAGAATGTCTTTCAGGCTACCTGTAGATTCCGAGAAAAAATTTGGGAATACGGACAACATTCAGGATAAACCAGGCAGATGCAAAAAAAAGTTCGAGCGCGGTGATGAACGCGGACCCCGTTTTGTGACGATTTATTGTTTGTTGTGGTTAAAAGCTATTCTGAGTTCAATGGAATATTCCTTTTTATTGTCCATAATTATAATTTCATATCTTATATTTAACGAGAGGATGAATGGTGTGTGTGTTATGAAGACTGTAATATTTGTTTTTTTTATCATGGGCGTTGTTTTAGAAAATTTTGGTTTTAGTAGTGAAGCTTCTCTTTTGCCCGCAGAATTACAAAAACTGACAGAGTATTCAAAGCCGGATTATTGGGAAAAAAGATTCGCGATTCCAAAGATTGAGCGGGAAAAATTAATTACGGCAATTGAGGCAATGCGCGCATATTATTTGAATAATCAGCTGCCTGACGGAACCTTTCTGTATATTTTAGATATAACCAAGAATGAAAAAAAGGATATCAAACATCAAGTGCGAGGGGCAGGGGCCTTATGGGGACTGTCTTGCCTTGATCGCGAACGTTTTACTAAAAATAGTCGCCTGGCTACAATGAAAGGACTGAATTTTTTTATCCGAAATGAAAAAAAGCTCCTCTCTGGTAATACGGCAACAGTCTTTCCGGGAGAAAAAATAATCGATACCGGAACGGCAGCACTCTATTCCCTTGCCTTAATCGAATTTATACGAGGACAGGACAAAAGACTCCCCCCTGAAATAATGAACCGATATCGTGTGAGCCTTGAACATCAGTTAAAATTTCTGCGTTATATGGAATTAGCCAATGGCTCTTGGTCTGAAGGATATGATGTCTCTACGGGGTTCCGTTCCCCCGCAGGATCACCTTATTATGACGGGGAATGCTTGCTCGCATATGTAAAAGCCGCAAAATATTTAAAAAAGACAGAACTGCTCGCGCGTATCGATGAGGCATTGCCAAAACTGATTGAAAAATATACCGTGAATTGCTGGAAACCAGGACAAATCAATGACGATTGCAAAGGCTTTAGCCAGTGGGGCTGTATGGCAATGGGAGAATATGTGGAAGCCGGCTGGGAGGAAAATGCGGATTTGGCGGCAAAAGCAGCATTGTCTATCGCGTGGTGGCTTATCGATTATAATAAACTAGAATGGAAAAATGGAAATACCGGCTATGCGGTGGAGGGACTGATGGGAGCATGGCAAGTGGCTCGAAAAATCGGCGATACCAAAGCTATGGCAAAACTGCAGGAAGTCTCCGAACGCGTGATGGGGCGATTGCTGACCATGCAGGTTCAGGGGCCGTATGCACAAAACAACGAATTTTTGGCATTGCACAAACGCCGTTTGCCCCAGCAGGCTTATGGTGGGGTTCTGATGGCACCACAGTATGGGCAGATTCGCATTGATAATGTGCAGCACCAGCTGCATGCAATGCTGATGATGCTGGATGCTTTCTATCCGGAAGGAAAATGACCGATGAAAAAAGCAAAAAACAAATTTCCAGTGACCCCAGCAATTCGTGCTTTAGAAGCAGCAGGTGCTTGCTATGAAGAGGGAACTTATGATTATGTGCATCGTATTGGAACATCTTTGATCGCGGATTCTTTTGGCGTGGATGAGCATCTTGTTGTTAAGACGTTGATTATGGAGACGGACAATAAAAAGCCGATGGTTGTTTTGATGCATGGCGACCGTAGTGTATCGACAAAAAACATGGCGCGTATCCTTGGAGTAAAATCGGTTCATCCTTGTGAGCCATCTCAAGCGGAACGAAACTCAGGATATAAATGCGGTGGAACTTCGCCTTTTGGAACACGTAAAAAGATGCCGATATATGTAGAAAAAACGATCTTGGAACTTACCAAAATCTATATTAACGGCGGACATCAAGGATTCGTGCTGACCATGAAACCGGATGTGCTTGTAAATGTTTTACATCCCATTCCTGTTGAGGTCGCCATTGATCCATTGGATTAATGGATGTTTCCTTTGATTCTTTTTTCGGGGCTCATTAAAAAAGACTCATTCTTTTTTAATGAGCCATTATTGTATAAAAACGTGCTGATCAGTGTCTTTTTGGCGGAATCTTGTTTGCTATAAAGACTTTAGTTTATTATTATTTTTTTGTTTGGAATAATGATTTCATTTGGAATAGAAGTTTTTTTATCCTATAATAATAATAGAAATGTTTACACTATATGATAGTCATACTCATCTAGCAGATTTAAGTTTGCAAAAAGATTTTACTTTTCTTTTAAAGCAAATCGATTCATCGTTGTTAAAAGGCGTGGTGATTGCGTCTTGCGCCATGGATGAATGGCCTGTTATTTTAGCGTTCGTTCAGCGGTCTCCTAAGTTAAGGGGGGCATTTGGAGTTCATCCAATAGGCTTGTCGAAAATACAAATATCGACACAGGTTTTTTACAAAAAGCTTGAGTCTGCCTGGAAGCAGTCTTTGCTTGTGTGTCACAAAATTATTGCAGTTGGTGAGATTGGGCTGGATTATGTTCAAAAAGATGCTGTCGACCATCAGCGGCAGATAGAATTTTTTACCGTGCAACTTCGGTTTGCGAAAGATCATAACTTGACGGTTATTTTACATATACGGAAAGCATGGAATGATTTTTTTAAAGTGTTGCAGAATCATCCGGATTTTCGGTCGTTGCGTATCGTTTATCATAATGCGTCATGTAGCATTGAGATCGCGAAAGAGTTGTTGAAATTACCGGCGTTGTTTTTTTCTTTTTGTGGACCGCTTACATGGGAAAATGCCCATAAGATTCATCGGCTGGCGCGGTGGGTTCCGGTGGAGCGCCTTTTAATTGAAAGTGATACCCCTAATCTTTCGCCGGCGTGTCATCGATTGCAGGACAGTCGTCCCTGGATGATTCTCGAAATTTTACAGAAACTGGCAGAATTGCGCGGTTGTTCTCAAGAGTGTTTAGCGGTCCAACTCGAGAAAAACTGGAACGAATGCTTTCGTCTTTTTGTCTAAAAATATAAATACGAATCTGGTGAGATGAAGTAATTGTAAAGATTGCTTCGGTAGTGTTTGGATCAGCTTCTATAATTTTTGGGTAAAAGCACTAAGAAGGAGATAATGAGTCTTGTAAAACAATATAATTTTGAAAGTAAATATATGCATTTTTTATGGTATTTTTTGTTTGTTATGATCGTGATGCAGATGCCTTTCTGTAATGTGAATGCTTTTGATTCCATTGATGATCAATCTAACGGCCACATTTTTGTAAAATCGATCCGGCGTCTTGGTGATGTTGGGTATGGTGTTACTAATTTCTGCTGGAGCGCGGATGGAAAACAAATCCTTCTAGATAAAAAGAACAGTAGCCAGTCGTATGACGTGATGATTTTAGATTTGGAAAAATTAACAGCTAAGTGCAAGGATGTTTTATCCCCTGTTTCGGAAAAATGGGATGTCATGCGCATGGGGGAGATTTATAGTAGCAATTCGCCTGTATGGCGGCCGGATAATAAATATTTAGCCTTTTGCGGAGAATTGGGATCGAATTGGGGATACCACTCTAATTCTATTGCTTTTTGGGAGGATTGTGAGCTTTGTTTAGCAGATGCAAAGCTGGAGCGCTTTTGGGTGATCAAACCGGATTACCATAATGATAAAAAATGCACGGGAATAACAATGCCATTTTTTTCGCCAGATGGCAAGTGGCTTGTTTGGACTGCCTTTTTTAATGATCCGTATTCCGATTATTTTTTCGGCAACCGTCGTCTGGCGGTAGGAAATATCCATTTTTATAAAAAAGAAAAAGCGTGCTTAGATTCGGTCCGTTTGCTGAATTTTCCAGGAGAAAATGATTTTATCGAATTTTATGGATTTAGCCCGGATGCTAATTTATTTTATTTTTCCGCAAATCTAAAACGAAATAAGACGTCGGATTTTCCGTGGACTGGTATGGATATTTTTTCACTGGAATATCAAAAACAAGGCTCAGAACCAATTCCGTTAACGGATTCTCCGGAGGTATGGGATCGATATGCTTGCGTATCTTCTGGTGGCAAGAAGATTCTATGGAGCAGCGGTAAGGGGTTTTTACAGCCGATGCTTACGAATAAGGGGGTCTCTTGGAGAAAATATCTTAGAACAGAACTATGGATTATGAATTCAGATGGTACGGATAAGAAGTGTTTGACCGAGTTTAATAATTCCAAATCCAAGGAATATCTTGGCGGGCGGTGTTTCGTGGGGCGGAGTGCCTTTGCACCAAATAGCAAAAAAATTGCTGTTGTTGTTTATACTGAAGGCCCTAAATTTAAGCTGGAATCAAATCTATATATTCTTGAATTGGAAACGGGGTATCTGCCTTACAGAGGTGTTGTAATTCCTACTTCTGATGTTCATAAGGTAGCGGAAAAGGAACAAAAGAAAGATTAAAGGCGTCCATGCGTTGTTGTAAAAACATTCGTTTTTATATATAGAAATATGGATGGTGCCTTTTCTTTTAAAAAACACGAATGAACGGCACAAAAATTTCAATTATTCTGAAATATGCAATAAGGGGCTGTTCAGAAATAACCTTTACATTTGCCTGATTCTCGTGAATGCTTTTTGTGCTGCCAACCTCGTCACATACCTGTGGGTATGCTCCTCGTTGTCGGCCCCAAAATCAAATCACGATTTTTTCGGCAAATTGTCAAGTTAATTTTTTTACAGCCCCTAAGCCGTGTTTTTTTGTTATGTAAAAAAAACGGCGATTTTTGCGGATGTATTATTGTTGCCTTCTCTCCGAATTCAGGAGCCCAGTATTTTTTTCCGCATCTTTATTTTCTGTCCCAAAAATTATTCCTTTTTTGATGCCCCAAAATGTTCCACAAGGCGGATTTTTAAAACTCCCACTTTTTAAATTATTTTGTGATGGTATCATAGTTTTGCTTTTTTTTGTGAAGAAAGCAAACAAATAGAAATGCCAAAACGGCGAGCGTTATGATATTGCAGAGAATCGCAAAAAGATTGCCGTGCTTTGTATAGAAAGTCATTCCCCAATTATTGTAAATGGGAATTTGATAACGCGTGGCACAACGGAAAAAACGCGATCCGGTATCCGGATTTTCGGGTATGCCAAGAATTTTTCCGTTTGGTGTAATTAAACAAGTGTGGCTGTTATTGCCGGAACGCAAAAGCGGTCTTCGATTTTCAACCGCGCGAAAAACGACGTGACTAAGATGCTGTTGGGCACCCGCACTTTCTCTGTACCAAGAATCATTCGTAATGGTCATGAGTAAATTTGCGCCTCGGAGGGTGAATTCGCGGCTGATCTCGGGAAAAACATCCTCAAAACAAATATTAATGCCAGCCAAAGCGCCTTTGGGCAAATGAAAAATTGTATAGTTTTGACCGGGAGTCAGGTCTCTTCCCATGCCAATCCATTCTCGTAATTGGGGGTAATACTTAGAACCGGGAACATATTCTCCGAATGGTACGCGATGTATTTTGTCATAGTATTGCTGCTTGTCAGAGGTACTGTTCTGCAATAAAAGGGCCGAATTGAAAACATGGGGCATCTCCAAATCATTTGGATTTTCACGGTAGGAAAGGATCCCAATAAGGAATGGAATGGGTATTTTTTCGAGAAGCATATTTAAATGTGTATTATATTCGGGGTAGTTTAAGGATGCCGGCACTGCGGATTCTGGCCAGATAATAAGATCTGGTGCCGGTTTTTGTTGATATTCTTTTTCGCTTAGTTTTGTATAAACATCGCGTGCCAGCACATAATCCTTTTGTGTCCATTCTCGACAGAGCGGGATGTTCCCTTGTACCGCAGAAAGCAATAATTCAGGCGTGCCTTCAGGAGCACTGCAATCGGGTTGTGTGCCAAGATAACAAACCGGCAGAAATGCAAGAACACCGATGGTCAAATGCCATGGAAAAAAAGGGCGTTTGTGGGTTAAACAACGCTGTAAAAACTGTGCGCATTCAGTGCAAAGAATTAAATTGATCAGCAGAATCAAAAAAGAGAGTCCGTAAACTCCGGTATAGGCCGCGATCTGAATGATACCCGATCGGTGATACTGCGATATGCCAAGTTGATTCCACGGAAATCCCGTAAATAACCATGAACGTAGCCATTCTAATGAAACCCATGCGGATGCTAAAATAAAAGCAAATGCCATCGCTTTTAAGGGGTGGAATAAATAAATAAAGGCTGGAGGATGCGTTGAATCTTTCGTCCGGTTTTGTAAAGAACAAAGCAAACAGCTGAAAAAACAATACCACGCCATCGGAAATAAAGCACAGTATAACGAGAGTAGAAATCCGGCACCGAACCCGACATTATTGAGCCATAGCAAGGAAAAAGCATTTTGGATGTATCCCCATAAATATCCTACCAACAGGCGCTGATGCCATGAATGCGGAACTGGAAGTAAAAGAAGGGGAAGCAGAGCAATCCAAATTAAAAGATCCCATTCTAATGGTGCAAAGCAAGCACTTAAAAGCAATCCGGAAAGAATGGTAGCACAAATACGCCATGCTGTCATATAGAAATGAAAGCTGGTCTTGTTAAGGGGGGAGGGTTTGGACATCGGAGTAGTTAAGATTATAATTGTTCTCATTCCGTGAATAAAAATAAAAGATTGTGTTAAGGTAGAAAAATAAGCTCTTTTGTTATGAAATCAAATGAAGAGGGGCAAATAAAGCACTTAATTCAATGAAAAAAGGGTGTTTCGTAAACAGGAAATAAAATATGCTATCATGCGCATAAATAATTATCCCCAAAAAACGCAAAACAATTGGATTCGTAAATTCATTTGTTTTATACTTTTTATGGAAAAAAGGAAGGAGATGAATTTCTTGTTAAAACCGTAAAAGAACCCTGAAAAACAACTTGTTTTTCTTATTTTACATATTATATTTAACTTAAACACGACAACTAAAAGCTGATACATGGAAAGCGGGCTGTAAAACCCGCTTTTCTTTTTATAATAAAAGAAGCAAAAAAAATAAGGTTGTTGCAGCATTTTTAACAGTACCGTTTTACGAGCCTATTTGAAGTGAGGTGGGAGATAATGAATAATGAACTTTTGCATGTCCTGGATTATTTAGAACATGAGCGTGGTATAGATCGTGAAACATTGCAGTCTTTAATTGAAGAATCATTAAAGTCAGCGGCCAAAAAAGCCGTTCATCAATATGATAATGTAAATGTTAAGTTTGATTTAAAAACCGGCGCCATTCAATGCTGGGCCACAATGTTAGTTGTTGATGTTGTTGAAAATCCCGGCATTGAAATTGATTTGAGTACCGCAGCAGAACAGAAACCGGAAATAAAAATCGGTGATATGTTTGATCTTGAAGTAACACCGGAAGATTTTGGGCGTATTGCGGCACAGACCGCACGCCAAGTGATTACGCAGCGTCTGCGTCAGGCAGAAAAGCGTAATATTTGTGATTCTTTTAAAGATCAATTTAATCAGTTGATCAGCGGAATTATTAAGCGCGTTGACCGCGGCGAGGTCGTTATTGATTTTGGCCAGGCAGAAGGCGTTATGGTAAATTCGGAAAAGATTCCGGGTGAAGAGTACTTCATCGGGGATCATATCATGGCATTGCTGATTGAAATCAATGCGGATCGCCCAGGACCGAGTCTCTATGTTTCTCGGAGTCATCCGGATTTAGTGGTGCGTTTATTTGAGCGTGAAGTAACAGAAATCAACAATGGCCAAATTGAAATAAAATCCGTGGCGCGTGAGCCTGGTTATCGCAGTAAAATCGCGGTCTATTCAACACAGCCGCGCTTGGATCCTGTGGGTGCGTGTGTGGGACAGCGTGGAAACCGCGTTAAAACAATCGTCCGGGAACTGAGCGGCGAAAAAGTTGATATTGTAAACTGGGATCCGGATATTAAGAATTTTGTTGTTAATGCGCTGAAGCCCGCTAAACTGGCCTCAATCGTAGTTAATGAAAAGAAGAATACTATTTTTGTGAAAGTTTCTGAAGATCAGCTTTCGTTATCAATTGGTAAGCGCGGGCAGAATGCGCGTTTGGCATCTCGTTTGACGGGGTGGAGAATTGATATAAGCAAAGCAGAAGTAATCGAAGAAGAAAAAAGCGATGATTTTGCTGAAAAAGTTGCCCGTGCAGTAAAAACAATTGGCGCAGTTGAAGAAATCGGTGAAGAGACTGCTAAGATTTTAGTACACAATGGCTTTGCTAGCCTAGAAGGAATTGTTGCCGGTGATGTTTCGGATATTGCCGTGCTTGAGGGCATCGGACCGGAAAGAGCAGCTGCTATTCAGCATTCTGCAAAAGTTGCGCTGAGTTGATATAGAATATTTTCTGACCGCTTGTTGTATTGCTGTTTTGGGCTGAAAAAGTTACTGCGTTGTTGAAAAAAGGATAAAGAGTTTTGTTTTTGTTGCTGGCTTGGACTTTTATTCGAATATTCAGCGTTTAAAAAGATTTTTTCAGACTGAAAATTTTAGCCTGACAGACGGCTAGAAGTTGTTTGAAAATATTGTTAAGATTAGGAGATCGTAAAAAAATAGTTTTTGTAAGTTTTCTTTTTCTAAAAGGAAGTCATTGTTGTTTTAGTATAATCTCTTAAATTTGCTTTCGAATCTGTAAAAAATAATAAAAGACAATGGGGAATTGATACAAGAATGATATCAAATAAACCGGATAATCTGAAGGATATGGATGGTCTGTTTTTTATCGAATGAATTGTGAAAAATAGAAATTGCTTGGATCCCTTTGTGGGATTTTTACTAGAAGTTCTAATGGTATCATGCGTGATCCATTTTATGTTTCTTATAAAAAAACAGTTTTTTTTACTCGATGCAGTTTATGAAATTTTTATATCTCCTGAAATTTGTTTTTTAGATTCACCAACCCGTTATTACAGGGAGGATATTGTCGTATGAGTGAGAAAATTAGAGTCTATGATTTGGCTCGAGAACTGGGCCTGACAAACAAGGAACTTTTAAGTCGCCTTGAAAAAGAAGGCTTCAGTGCAAAAAGCCATGCTAGTTGTATCGAAGCTGATGATGCTGAATTGATGCGCAAACAAATTATTTCTGAACGCCAGCAGGAAAAAAAGATCGTTGAAAAAAAAGTAAAGGCGAGCGTCCATGCAATGGCAGCATCAAAAAAGAAAACCGCTGCCTCTAAACCCGCTCAAAAAGAGAAAAAATCCTCTTCGGATGAACCGAAAGAAATTCACTTGAAAGCCCCAGTGACTGTCCGCGATTTGGCAGAAGCTATGGGCAAAAAACCGAATGAACTTATCGGTCAACTAATGACAATGAATATATTCGCGGCTATTAACCAGGTCCTCGAAGTGGAACTGATTGAAAAAATCTGCGAAAAACATGGCGTTGTTTTTGTACGAGAACGCCGCGATAAGGCGAAAGAAAAAGCAGGATACGCTCCCCATTTCGCTGATAAAACAGGGAAAACGATCGGATCCCATAAAAAAATCGGGCGTTCACCCGTTGTTGTCTTTATGGGGCATGTTGATCATGGAAAAACATCACTGCAGGATTACATTCGTAAAACGCATGTTACTGCTGGAGAGTCCGGCGGAATAACGCAGCATATCGGTGCAAGCGTTGCGACAATTGGGGAGCATACAATTACTTTTCTGGATACGCCCGGACATGCGGCATTTACCGCAATGCGCGCACGTGGTGCAAATGCAACCGATGTTGTTGTTCTGGTTATCGCAGCTACTGAGGGTGTTATGCCCCAGACAGTTGAGGCAATCAACCACGCAAAAGCCGCAAATGTTCCAATTATCGTGGCAATGAATAAAATGGATCTTCCCGGAGCAGACCCCGAAAAAGTGAAACTTGGCTTGCAGCAAAATGGCATTACACCGGAAGACTGGGGCGGTGATACCGCTGTCGTCGGCGTCTCTGCAGTCACTGGTGAGGGTGTGGATGACCTTATGGAACGGATTCTTTTGGAAGCAGAAATGCTGGAACTGAAGGCCGATCCGACGGCGCCGTTTGAAGGCTTAGTTATCGAAGCACAAATGGAAAGCGGCCGCGGGGCAACAGCAAGTGTGCTGGTTCAAAACGGAACCCTGCGTGTTGGCGATTGTCTTATTTGTGGCGAAAGCTACGGCAAAATAAAAGCGCTGCTTGATACGCATGGTAAACGGATTGCAAAGGCCGGTCCATCTACGCCCGTGCGGGTGTTGGGATTGTCTGCTGTTCCGGAAGCCGGTGATCGAATCATGATTTGTGACAATGAAAAAGAAGCGAAGGTTATGGCGGCAGAAGTAACCGAGAAAAAGCGCGAGGGCGATTTACAGGTTGAACGTAAGGTGGACTTTAATAACCTGGAAGAGCTTTTTGGTTCCGAAGAGGATGGCAACAAGCCGGAACTCGGTATTATTCTGAAAACAGATGTTCGCGGAACACTGGAAGCGCTAACAGACTCGATTAATAATTTGAAATCGGATAAGATTACAGTTAAAATTTTACATTCCGGGGTTGGCGAAATTACAGAATCGGATGTTATTTTAGGAGCAGCCTCGAACGCAATTCTTTTGGGATTCCATGTGCGCGTTATGCCTGGCGTCAATCGTATTGCAAAAGAAAAAAAGGTGGATATCCGTCTTTATTCTATTATCTATGAATTGCTTGATGAGTTAAAAGAGGCAATGCGCGGGCGGTTAACGCCGGTTGATAAAGAAACTCTTCTCGGTGAAGCTGAAATTATTCAGATATTCAATATCAGTAAGGCCGGTAAAATTTGTGGGTGCCGTGTCAATAGCGGTCTTATTCGCATTAATTGTAAAGCAAAAGTTTTCCGTGGAAAAGATTTAGTTTATTTTGGGCAGGTCCAAACGTTGAAACACTTCAAAGACGATGTCAAAGATATGCGTGCTGGTCAGGAATGTGGTATTCGCTTGGATAATTTTGAGGATTTCGAAGTCGGTGATCGTGTTGAACTGTATAATATCTCTCAAATGGCTCCAGAATTATAACAAGAAATGATGGGAGGAATTTTAACATGGCAACAGATCGCTTAAGGCGGGTTAATGTGCTTTTACAACGTGAATTAAGTATGCTTTTTGAACGCTTGATAAGGCCGGAACTAAAAGGCGTGCTGGTAACTGTTACCAGCGTTGAAATCACGACAACGCTGCGCGATGCGCGAGTTTATGTGAGTATTTTAAGAGGCAATAACAGCGGGCTGACAGAGGATGCGGTAATGGCGCTTCTGCAGCGTAAGCGCGCGGCTTTGCAAAAAGCGGTGGCAAATCATGTAGTTCTAAAATACACGCCGGTTTTGCATTTTAAGCAGGATAAAACGGCGGAGCGGGCCGAGCATGTTATGGATATTCTGCATGAGTTGGATATTCCGGAAGAAGATACTCCGGAAGATGATATTTAGGGGTATTGGGAAAAAGATCTTTTGCAAATAATGATTTTATTATTATTAATTTATTGAGTGATTGAAAAATATAAGTATATGGAGTGTTTGTTATGGCACAGAAAAATCAGAAATTTGTTTTATTAATGGATTTGGATTCTGTTAATGGTATTGATAGTGAGGCCGATAATGACAAAAAATCTGGTGTGAATGATTTTTTGAATTATCTGGAAAATCGATATGGGAAAATGGTTTTTCGTATTGCCTATGCGGATTGGAATAATGGAAAACTGCGTAGGACGGCAATGGATTTGCAGCGCAGTGGTATTGTGATGAAGCATATCATTCGTGGTAAGGGAAAGAATAATAATACAAATTCTGGGAGTGCAGCGCTGTTGTTTGATGCTATGGAGTTTTTGAATAGCAATAGCGATATCGATTCTTTTGTATTGGTTAGTTCAGACTCTATTGTAACGGCACTGTTGCCGTATTTAAAGGGGCGTGGAATTTGCGCGGTTGGTGTTGCACGAGATAGTGGCTGTTCCAACTCTTTCACAAAACAATTTGACGAGTTTTTGTATATCACGGATCATGGTTTATCGCAGCAGCCCCGTAAAAACTCTGATAAAAATCAGCTGATTAGTTTTTTTAAGCAGCATATCAGTTCGGATGGGATAAAATTAGAAGATCTGGAAGATGCTGTTAAAAAAGATTTGCCGGATTTTAATCCTAGTGATTACGGCTGTAGTGATCTTTCTGAATATCTAACGGCAATGAATCAGGTTAAATTTTCTAAAATTGAAGATGGTGTCATTGTTTCTTGGCAGCCGAATTTAAGAAATGCTTCTGCGTATACAAATGAAGAATTGCAGACGTTCTCCTTTGCGGAATATATGCAGGCGACACGGTGGTTTATTTTGGATGGCGGTATTCGAGACCGCGTTCTGCATAATATCTACACCATTTTTGAAGACGGTACACGAATTTTAACGAATGACGAACTACGCAATCTGGTGGATCCGGATCATATTATTGAAGATCGCCCATGGCATGGCACGATCTATTCTCTGGTTTACGGCGCTTGTCTTTGGGAAAATCCGGATAGCGCGGATTATAAATTGCCGCGGAAGCGTTTGTCTCTTTTCCGTACTGTGAAGTCTGAAGAGGAATTTTTGATTCGCTATTATACGAGTTTGTTTCATAAAGCCTATGTTGAGCGTCCTGAAATAACGCCTCGGCTGTGTGCAGAATTAATGCATCCAAATGATGTGGATGGGCATGTGGAATTGTATGAGCAGGTTTTGGCAATTATGAAGGAAAAAAAATAATTGTTGGTGGATTGTTTTTGGAATGATGCTGGTAGGGTTTGCGGTCGTTTCTGTGGCCAAGAAAGCAAAGGGATCCGAAATTTAAAGCCGGACGTTTATAAGGGGATTTATCGAGTCTGCTCGTTGTATTTTTCGAAGTTTCAAAAGCCGGTGATGATTACGAGTGGCTGGAGAAGCCTGCGGCAAACAGCGGAAATTATGGCACTGTTGAGTGTGTCACAGCTGAAAGGGATGTATTGTCGGCATGGCTGCCCCGATTATATTCGTAGTATTGTTTTGAAACGAGAAGTTTTAGGTACTGTTTTATCGGAGGATGATGTTTATTCTATTTTGCAAAATCGCAAAGAGGGATATATTTCGCGTCATCTATTTGGTGCAGCGGTTGATTTAAGTTGTGAAGATATGAAATTAGACGAATTAAATTTAATGTTGAAGCAGTGTGGCTTTAGCGTTTTTAATGAACAGGCACTCGGAGTAGAATGTCTTCATGCATCTTATTCTGCAGAGGCCCCGGTAATCATTCGGATTTAGTGAAGTTGTTGATTTGATGTTTATAAGAAGATAAAGGAAAGAAGTTGAGTTATGGCAGATACATTCAGCCCAGATTTTATGAATAAACTCGTGGCATTATGCAAACGCCGTGGAATTATTTTTCAGAGTTCCGAAATGTACGGCGGAATTAATGGCTTTTGGGACTACGGTCCGAATGGTGCGCCGCTGCGCCGCGCAATTGAAAAAACGTGGTGGAAGTATATGGTTGAAGATCGCGATAATGTGGAAGGGCTTGATTCGACCATTATTTGTCATCCGAAAATATGGAAAGCCTCTGGACATTTAGACCAATTTTCGGACTTAATGACGGACTGTAATGAATGCAAAAAGCGTTTTCGAACAGATTTAATGGAAGATCCGCATGTCTGTCCAAATTGCGGTTCCAAAAATTTGACAGAGCCTCGCGAATTTAATCTGATGCTGAAAACGTATGTGGGACCAGTCTTCGATGAAGAACATACTGCTTATCTGCGTGCAGAGACTTGCCAGCCGATCTTTGTGGATTTTAATACGGTTCGTGTTGCCACACGCGAAAAAATACCATTCGGTATTGCTCAAACTGGCAAGGCCTTCCGGAATGAAATTAACCCGCGATTTTTTACATTTCGAAGCCGTGAATTTATGCAAATGGAAATGGAGTTTTTCTGCCATGACGAAGAGTCGATGGACTGGTTTGAGTATTGGCGCAAAGAGCGCTGGAATTATTATACCAAGATCTTAGGTATTCCAGAAGATAAATTACGCTGGAAATGGCATGAAAAATTGGCGCATTATGCGAAAGCAGCTGTGGATATCGAGTATCTATTTCCTTTCGGATGGGGGGAAATTGAAGGCATACACCATCGCGGTACGTGGGATTTAAGCAGACATGCTGAATTTTCACACCAAGAACAGGATTGTAAAGTCTATGATCAGGAAAAGAAAGAATCTTTTATCCCGACAGTTGTCGAGACATCCTGTGGTCTGGATCGTATTTGCTTAATGGCTCTTTGTAATTACTATGATGAAGACACCGCTGAGACAAAGAAAGAGGGCATGAATGAAGACGATCGCGTTGTTTTTCGGTTTCCGTTTAATATCGCTCCTCTGCAAATTGCCGTGCTTCCTTTGAGTAAAAAGCTTAATGATGATGCGCACGAAGTTCAGAAAGTGCTGAAGAAATTTTTCCGCACAAATTATGATGTTACGGGCAGTATTGGCAAACGTTATCGCCGTCAGGATGAAATTGGTACGCCGTATTGTGTTACGGTTGATTTTGACACTCTTGAGGATCATGCGGTTACGGGACGTAATAGGGATACAATGAAACAAGTTCGGATCCCCATTGCTGAATTAAACCATCATTTCTTGGAAAAAATCTAGGT
>JBAYAV010000006.1:0-28953 GCA_041669565.1 Lentisphaeria bacterium | reverse complement strand
TTTATTGGGCGCGAGTGCAACCAAAAAATTACTCTTACCCGAAGAAAGAAGCGTATCATCCATGACTGTTCCAGGCGTAATAACCTGGGTAATATCGCGTTTTACAATACCCTTCGCGGTTCGAGGATCTTCGAGTTGTTCGGCAATAGCAACCTTCAGCCCTTTTTCCAAGATTCGGGCGATATAAGTCCGTACGGAATGATACGGCACACCGCACATCGGGGTGCCACCGCGAGCGGTTAATACAATATCCATTAGGGGGGCTGCGCGTTTGGCATCCTCAAAAAATATTTCATAGAAATCGCCCATACGGAAAAGCAGAATTGTATCGTCTGACAAGCCTTCCTTGACCCTCATATATTGTCGCATTGCCGGCGTTAATTCTTTCGTTTTTGCCATAAAAAATTTCTCTTATTTAAAATTAAATTCATTCTTATTACGATTTGTTTTCATCGTAAATAATATAATTCATTTTTGCGGTTTTTTACTATTTTTTTTTTAATAATGTGAAAGCATATAATAGGATCTTTCGTGCGTAATGGAAAAAGGAAAAGAAATGACAAATGGGGCCTTTTGCCTTTCTTTCCCGCTTTCCGAGTTTAAGCAAGCCGTCCTTCCTTTTCAGCAAAAGGACAGCCTGAATTTTCATCTTAAGAAAATGCAAAATCATCTATAAATATTCCTATTTTCAAACCTATGGCACAAAAAATATTTATAGATGCCAACTTATACTTTCTTGTAATGAAAGCATAAGTTGTTTATTTCAAGTCTTTTATTCGAAATCATTCCCATTTTAAAATAAGACAGTCATAAGTATACAATTCTTTTTCTACAACTGCACCGGTGTCTGTGGTTTGATATTTGATAGGCTCCCATTTTCCAGCGCAGGATAAATACTTGATATTTTGGATCGCTTTATCGCTTTTTAAGACAACATTTTCAAGGACATCGAAATTAAGATTGAAAATAGCCAGCATTGTTGCGCCGTCCGCCAATTCAAAAGAGCGGGTATACACATTTTGATCGGCTTCTACATAGAGGGGGCACTTCTTCCCGTTTAGTTCTGTGAGAACTTCAATTAATTGCTTACGGCGCAAAGGACGCAGCAAACGCGGCATTGTCAGTGTTTGCGCCCAAACGGCAACTTTTCCACCGCGCTTGTTTTCAAAAATTGTAACGCCACTTGATATCACGCTAAGAGGACTCGATTTTGCAAAATCCTCCAATACTAATTCGGACAGCACTTTTGTTTTTGTAGAAAGCGGCGTTAAAAACGGCGCTGAAAAATCATGGCTAAAAGCAAGAATGGTTCCTGTTGCACAAACACGCTCGCACGAAGCACGAAATCTTTTTTGCTCTACTTTTACCCCTAAATCAGATTCATATCCGCGCTTCGCCAATTCAATTGCAGCAGTGCCGTCAACAAAAACGGGATGACTCAGTATTTGTTCTACCTCCTCATTATTAAAAAACCGCAGCATATCGCCTGAAAGAAGATAAATGCCTTCATAGCCTAACGGCGCATAGCAAGCCGGAATGCCAAAATGCGCGAATAACTGCAACTGCCAATCGGTCGCATAAAAACATTTTTCTGGGTAGAGGGGGTGCCATAGTTTCTGGTAACTTTCCACCTGCGGCATCGGTGTTACCGCCCCAGTCGGTTTTGCTTTTTGAGCAATATTCATCAATGCGGGATAAAAATTACGATGTTTTGCCATAATTTCATCATATTTCCGTTCCGTATAAGCATCCGGGAAAGCCAGATTAGTAAGCCATAACTTGGCACCAATTTCCTTATTTAAAGCCCCTAGGACCAATTTTGCGTGCATGGATTTTGCAGATTTGCTGTAACGATTATGTGGGAAGGTGTCCGCCTCATCCAAAAACTTTTTTATGCCGGGCATCATGGAACGCAAATGGGCTACTCTCAAAGAAACAAACGGAAAATTTTTAGCATCTCCTTCCAGATAATTAGCATTGCAGAATCGCACAAATGGCTCCTTTTTTCCGGCAAAAATTTTTGCTAATTTTCCTTCTACAAGAAATTCATTTCCTGGTGTACAGCATCCGCAGGGGATATCCGGATCTACATTATCAATGGCACTTCGGATTAATTTTGCCAAAGAAGTCATGTTTTTCAAACGCAGAGATTCAAAACGTTTTAATACGGGCGCTCCAGGCTCCGAGTCACGAATAGCTTCCCGCAGTTCATCGGCCGTATATTGTTTTCCATCATAGTCATTAAATTGCTTTATATGATTCGGGCAAAAACATTCAAGGCCACGACCATTAATTTGGCGAAAATCATCATCAATAAGCAATGAATACGGATGCTCTTCGGCAATTAGTGTTATCATTTTATAGATATAATCACGAAAATTTGGATCAAGAATGCACATCCGATCAACTGGAAATTTATTAATATTTTCAGCCCGTTGCCAGTCTTCTTTACAACAGGCAGCTCCCAGCCAGCCATGCCCGATTGTACTCTGAATTAAAACTCCAACGTGAATACCACTTCCTGCCAATTTTGCCTTGTATTCATGAAAAATTTTTTTGAAAAGCTCTGGCTTCTCTATCGCAGGCCTGCCTTGCGGATGAAGAGTCATACAAAGCGCAACTTCATTGATGTCCGCAGTATTATAAAGTCTTTTGGCCTCCGATACCATATAGTCTATTTTTTCAGGATAAATACCTACAACATTTAAAAATCGCATTTTTTTCTCCTTTTTTTTGCTGAATATGAATGAATAAAAAAATAATTATTAGACAATTCGCATTCTTTTTAATAGTTTTTGCTTCAGACAGAAAAATCGCATGATTTTCTGATCCTATTTATCTTCTTGGGCCTCCCCTACAATGAGTAGGTTAATATGATAAAATTTTCAGTTTTTTCTATTCAAAGTATTTCGCAGACGCTCTGTCCCAGCCCACAAGAGTTTCTAAAGTATAAGTATTTCTCAGGCATAGTTAAATACAATTTTGCGGGATTGTTAAAAAAGGCGATATTGCGGTATTACCCGCCAATCCAGATACCCGATCAATGCGTCCGGTTATTTTTCAGCTTTATCAGACAAATTCGGTAGCCGTTCTAATACTAAATAAATTAATATACATTATCATGCCGGTCTATTCAAACAGTCTCAATTATTATCGTTTAACTTTATGAATAAGGACCCATCATTATACTTCTACATCTTCTTTTTTTGGAAAGCGAAGTAGCTTCTTACGATAATACTCCTATTGTTTTTTACGTAATTCTATTTCACAAGGCACCCCCTCGGTGATTGAAGTTATTAAAGCCTCAAATTTATCTAAAATTGCGACAATGCTAGTTTGTCCTTCAAGAGGAGGGAGGGAGATCTGCATTATTATTTTCGACTACAACTGGGGTCGTTATATTTGCAATAACAAAAGCCTTAATAGTTTTTTAGAAGTTGTGGCATCACATGCAGAAAGTCCTTGATTTGATCTTTCGTATTTCCATAGCCCATACTAAGACGGATTGCACACCGGGCATCCTGATCCGAATATCCCATTGCCTTTAATACAAGACTTATTTCATGGGATTCCGCGGAGCACGCACTCCCGCTGCTTACCTGGATACCGCAATATTCGGCGAGCATACGTGTTATAATAGCGCCCTCATAGCCGCGAAAGCCAAAGGATAAAATTGGACTTGAGGCTGTTTTGGGAGAAAAAAATATAATTTTATCGGGTGCAATTTTTTGTAATTCAGTACGCAAAAGCGTATTCCAGAGTTGATAGCGCTTCTGTTCTTCTGCGGCTTTCTGATAGGATAATTCCGCCGCGTCGGCAAAAAGGAGAATCGTCGGCGTATCCAGTGTTCCAGAACGCAAATTATGCTGTTGCCCGCCACCAAATAAAACGGGCTTTATCGGACAATTCGATCGATAGACCAGCGCACCAAGCGTGCCCGGACCGCCTATTTTGCGCGATGATAAAACAAGATAATCAATTTTTTCCTGATTGAAATTAATTTTTCGTTTCCCAAAACTTTGGGCGGCATCGACGCAGATAATCGGCTTTGAGCCGGTATTTATATTAGGAATTTCAGCTAAGTTCTGGCAGACGCCCGTTTCATTATTTAAATCGCAAAGAGCAATAAAATCAAATGCGTGCTGCAGTGGTGCTTGGGACCAGTTTATTTTACCCTCTGCGGACAACGGCAACAAATGAGTAACACAGCCTCTTTTTTCTTGCGCCAAAACAGATTGCAGCATCGCCGGATGCGCCCCCGAATCCACCGCAAAATTTTTACCCGGCGCGCTATTAATCGCGAGATTTAGGGCCTCGGTTGAGCCACTCGTCCAAATAATTTTCGCGCCGCCCTCTGGTAAAGAAAGCAGCGAGAAAATCCGCCGTTCGGCATTTAGAATCAAACGCCTGCTTTGTTCTGCAAAGCAAGTCCCGCCATGGGGATTCTGCGGATACCTCTCCAAATAAGAAAGATATCTCTTTTGTAATTCCGGGCGAATCGGACACGTTGCGGCATAATCAAAATAGGTTTTTAATTCCATCTGTTATCCGACATTCATCTGAACCATTGTTGCGTTGCTTTAATCCAGGCATCGGCGAAAAGTTGATGACCGGCATAAATAGGATGCACGCCATCACGAAGCCAATATTCTGCTGGCGCTTTTTGGCACGCATCATTCAACAGCTGCTGAGTTGGAATAAAAAGAGCCCCGAATTCTTTGGCCAGCTCCGCCGTATAAGCGCTTCGTTGCGCAACTTCCGTAACCCAGTCGTCTTGTACAACGCCAAAATGGAGCACATAGGGCTCCATAAGAACCAATTTTGTTTTTGGCAGGACTTCATTTGTCCATTCCAGCAAATCATGATAAACTTTTTTTGCTCGCGGGACTTCTACCCCATTGGGGATTGCCGCATCTTTATGCCACGTATCATTGACCCCAATCATAATGCTCAAAATATCGGGATTCAGATAAAGCGCATCCCGCTTCCACCGCGCATATAAATCCACCACGCGATTCCCGGAGATTGCGCGATTATGAAATTGCAGATCCAGTTTCGGCTTATCACATAATAATCTTGCTGCCACCAAAGCCGGATACCCATTACCAAGCCACAGATTCGGGATCGATTCCGCTTCAACCTCGCGGGAACGTGCGCAATCAGAAATAGAATCACCCTGGAAAAGAATCACTTTACTCATTGTCTTTTTTTCTCTTGTTTTGTTATAATGATATTTATTGAATAGCGGGCACAATGTAACAGCCGCTTGTCCATTCATCAATTGTACGGCTGTCTTTTTCAATCAGCCCCAACGCTGTAAAACGCTTTTGAACTTCTTGGTATTGATCCGTTAAGATACCAGATAAAAGAAGATAGCCATCCTGCTCTTTATGCTCTACAAAAGTAATTATATTTTCGGCTGCCTGCAAAAGAATATGCGCCAAAAGATTTGCCGCTACTACTTGAAATTGCCGTGGCGGTGTAAATGTATTCACATCGCCTGCCAATACTTCTACATCAGCAATCCCCGCATGGCGCAAATTTTGCTTCGTTGTAAGAATACACTGGGGATTAAAATCAAATGCGCAAATAGGGCGATAGCCCAATAAATGCGCGCCCAGAGATAAAATTCCCGACCCGCATCCGGCATCTAAAAAAGAAACTGGCGACATCGTTGAAAGTTCGTGACTTTGCAATTCATCAAGATATTGCAGACAAGCTTTCGTTGTTCCGTGCGAGCCTGTCCCAAAACTCATTCCGGGATCAAGCTCTAGCATAATATCGTCTTTATGAATTTCGGCATCTTCCCAGCTTGGCTTAATAACCAGCCGTTCCGTTGCCCGGAATGTATGAAAGTACTGTTTCCAATTTTCAGACCAGTCCTGTTCCTTTATTACCGCACAGCTTGCCACTGGTTTCTCTTTGGGAAAGAACTCCGCCCAATCCGTCAGCAAAGACTGAATCTTTTCCAGCATTGCTGCGCTTTCATCCACATTTTCGGCATTGATATAAACAGTGCCGATATGCGTTTCTTTATCAATATAGGAGGAAGTGACCATTTCCTGCGCAGCCAGTAATTCTTCCAGTAAAGAACTCTCTTCCTCACCGCAGATTATTTTTACCGCATACAGTAAATTCCCCATTTATAAAAAACTTCCTCTTAAAAAGCACTCATCTATTTTGATTCATTCATCCGACCAAATGGCGAAAGATCGCGTAATGTTTTTACGATCTTCGGCATTGCTGCCAAAATAACATCCACGTCCTCTTCCGTGTTATATCTTGAAAAACTGAAACGCACCGACCCATGCAAAGATTGGAAGGGCAGGCCCATCGCCTGCAATACATGAGAGGCCTCCAATGAATCCGAGGTGCATGCCGAGCCAGAAGAAGCACAAATTCCGGCATCATGATACAGATGCAACAAAATAGCCTCCCCTTCAATATACTGAAAAGCAATATTACTCGTTCCGGGCAAACGGTTCTCAAGATCACCATTCACAAATGTATCCGGACAAGAAGCCAAAATGCCCTGCTCCATGCGGTCACGCAACTTCCGTATATGGGCTATTTCCTGAGTCGCCCCAGCCAAAAGAAGATCCGCCGCTTTGCCAAGGCCTATAATATTGGTAACATTTTCCGTTCCAGCACGCTGCGCGCGCTCCTGATGACCGCCAATAAGCAACGGCTTATAAGGAGTATTGCGACGGCGATAGAGCACACCAACGCCTTTCGGCGCATGAAATTTATGCCCGCTTAAAGATAGAAAATCTATTTTTGTTTCTCGCAAACAAATCGGCACCTTTCCTACAGATTGCACCGCATCCGTATGAAATAACGCGCCATTCTGGTGGGCAATTTCAGCCAATTCCACAATAGGAAAAATGGTACCCGTTTCATTATTGGCATGCATCACAGAAACAATCGCGGTATCCTCATCGATAGCCGCGTGGACCTCATCCATATTTAAGCGCCCCTTCGAATCAACACCAAGGTAAACAACAGGGAAGCCCTGCTTTTCCAAATTCCGGCAAAGATTCAAGATAGCGGGATGCTCAACCGCCGTTGTCACAATTTTTTTCCGCCCGGATTGGGTCGCTAGAGCACTGCGAATCGCGGTATTATCCGATTCGCTTCCGCAGCTGGTAAAGATGATTTCAGCCGGATCACAGCCCAAAAGCTCTGCCATGGATTTTCGGGCGCTTCGTATCCCATCGGCGGGCTTTTTACTAAAGGGGTACGTACTCGATGGATTGCCATAATATTCTGTCATGAAAGGCATCATTGCATCCAGCACTTCAGGAGCCATTTGAGTTGTCGCATTATTATCGACATAAATAATTTTTTTATCGGGCATTTTATTCACCTCATTCTGCTCTTTTTACAACAATAGCTTCTGAGACTTCATCGTGGAGTATTTTTTCAATCCAGTTTTTAAATGTGATATTTGCCGTTGGGCAGGAAGCGCAATGACCCAGTAAACGAACGAGGACGACATTTTTTTTAACATCGACGAGTTCTGCATCGCCGTCATCCTGTTTTAAGGCCGGGCGGACAACCTTGTCAAAGACATTCTGAATTTTTTCAATTCGTTCCAGATTCGTTTTGAAATTCGTGCATCCGCTGCTGCTCTCATTGCAGGAACAGGCTAATGCCGTCGCCGGTTCTGGCGGAACGATTTCATTAATGATTTTTTGGATATCGCCTTTGCACTTACCGCAGCTACCGCCGGCTTTACAGAAATTGGTAACTTGCTCAACCGTTTTCAAATGATTCGTCTTAACGGCATTTCTGATTTGAGTTTCGGTAACATTAAAACAATGGCAGATTATTTTGTCTTGAAATTCTTCCGGCATGTTTTTTGGAAGCGGAATTTCGGGATGCCTCAAGTGCATATCTTTCAATGCGGCTTGGAAAGCTTCCATCCCCATTACAGAACAGTGCATTTTAGCTTCCGGAAGATCGCCCAAATAATCAGCAATATCCTGGTTGGTAAATTGAACCGCCTCTTCGATTGTTTTTCCATGCAGCATTTCTGTTAATGCCGACGCCGAAGCAATCGCTGACGCGCAGCCAAATGTACGAAATTTGACTTCTTTAATCGTTTTTTTATCATCCGCTATTTTTACAAATAATTTCATGGCATCGCCACAAACTAAATTACCAACATCTCCAATTCCATCAGCGTCGTCAATTTCACCAACGTTTCGTGGATTCAAAAAATGGTCCATCACTTTCTCAGTATAATTCCACATGATAGTCCCCCCTTATATTCAACATAAATATCTTTTGCAAAAAAAAAAGCCGTACCACAAGATATTAGCGGTACAGCCGAATACCGGAATGAGCCGGCAATAGAGAAAACTTATTCTTCTGATTTTGTTTTCGGAAGACCCCAAACACGTTCGCCGTCTTTGTATCGTCCTTCTTTTTTCAATTGATTAACGCGCTCATAACGTTTCATGACATTGCGTTTTTCGGTAACGGCACCCTTGGTCTTCAAACTGGGATGAATAGACATAATAATAATTCTCCTTATAAAAAACTCTCTATATTATAACATAGATTAATGATTAAAATTAAATTTTACGACTTTTACTTACTATATTGCTTTTGAGTATTTTAGCAACTCAGCCATTGCTTTTTTTTCAAAAAAATACTTTTTCCAACTATTTTTATCAAAATTCTTCGAAAATATCGAATTCAAAGAACTCCGTTAATGGAACTATTTTTGTAAAAAAAGCCAATTTTTCCAGGGCTGATTCGTTGCTATATTAATGTAGGTGCATTATATTTAAACATTTGACTATAAAATAATAAAGAAATGAGATAATATTGAAGAATTAAAGATGCGATCTGTTCAATTTGCAGGGAAATGGAAAAGCAAAAAGGCACTCTTAGCCAAAAAGATCAGAGGTAAAAACATTTCATTCATCCTATCTTTCGGTTTATTGATAGGAGCAAATTTCATATAAAGCCGCAAATCATTTATAAAAAACAGCCGGAATTTTTTGTTTTGGCTTTTATATATACGATAATAAAAATAGTAAAGATCATAAAATAGGGAGTCTAAGGTATGCTATCAGATAATGATACGCTTAAATTATATATGCAGAATATTAGTCAGTATTCACTGATTACGACAAAACGGGAAGCTGTTTTAGCGAAAAAAATAGCAATGGGTGATGCCGAAGCCCGCAGCGAATTAATTCGCAGTAATCTTCGTCTTGTCGTTAAAATTGCGCATGATTTCAAAGGGCTTGGGTTGCCTCTTTTAGATTTAATTTCAGAAGGCAATATTGGTTTAATTCGTGCCGTTGAAAAGTTTGATCCGACCAAAGGCGCAAAATTAAGCAGTTATGCCGCATGGTGGATTAAGCAGGCGATGCGCCGTGCGCTCTGCAATCAGACCAAAATTATACGGATTCCAGTTCAGTCCGCAAGTAAAATTAACAAGATTCAGGCAGCCAAGGGCAAATTAACCGAGAAGTTAGGCCGTATGCCAACGGATAAGGAAATTGCGGAAGCCGTCAATTTGACCGAACGCACGGTCAATGGTCTACGCCAAGGGAAAACGTATACTGTTTCAATGCAGGCGCCATTTAAAGCTGGCGAAGAGGGCGAAATCAAAGATATTTTACCCGATGACAAAACGATTGCACCAGACAATTTTATTAAAGACAATGAGACATTGAATCATATGATGAAATTAACCACGCAGCTTGAAGAGCGCGAAAAAGTCATTCTTGATTTGCGTTTTGGGCTAAGCACAGGCGCGCCAAAGACCTTGGAACAAGTCAGTGCTGCGGTTGGCCGTACACGTGAACGCGTGCGGCAGATTCAAAATCAGGCATTAACCAAATTGCGTTCAATGTTGAATGAAGATGGAAATTATGATGTATCGGAAATTTTGGCAGATGATGACAATACATATGCCCCTAATCAAAAATTAGATCACGATATCTGGGCACTGTAATATTGTCCTTAAAAGCCACCGGATTCATCATAAGAAGTCATAAAAAGAAAACGTTTTTTTTATAATTTCTGGGGGACTACAAAAGGAATGTATTGTTTTTTTGCATTTTTTTGCAAAAGAAGGATATCTCTTTTTTATGCAGCCCCTTAAATGAGGTCGTCTATGATGCTTTCTGGCAGTGATACATTAAAATGCTACATGCAAAATATCAGTCAATTTCCGCTGATTACAACAAAAGAAGAAGCGGAATTGGCACAAAAAATTTCAGCGGGCGATTTAGATTCCTATAAGAAACTAATCCGTTGCAACCTCCGCCTTGTCGTTAAAATTGCGCATGATTTTGAAAATAGGGGCTTGCCCCTATTGGATTTAATTTCAGAAGGAAATATTGGCTTGATGCGCGCGGTCAAAAAATTTGACCCGACCAAAGGCGCAAAATTGAGCAGTTACGCCGCGTGGTGGATTAAGCAGTCCATGCGGCGGGCCTTATATAATCAGACTAAAATTATTCGTATTCCCGTCCAGTCCGCGACTAAAATAAACAAGATTCAGGGCGCGAAGAAAAAACTATCAAAGACATTAGGGCGTTCCCCCACCAATCAGGAAATTGCGGAAGAGCTGGATTTTACCGAGCGCACAGTCAATGGTCTTCGCAGCGGGAAAACGTATACCATATCAATGCAAACGCCACTGCAGTCTGGTGAAGATGGCGAATTGGAAGATATTCTTCCGGATGAGAGAACGACTTCGCCAGATGATGTTATTGAAACCAATGAAACAATTCAATATATGATAAAATTAATGGAGCAGCTGAATGAGCGTGAAAAAATAATTCTTGATTTACGTTTTGGGTTAAGTTCAGGGACTCCAAAGACCTTAGAACAAGTTCGCGTTGAAATAGGCTGCACGCGAGAACGCGTCCGTCAAATTCAGAATAAGGCATTGTCAAAATTACGCTCATTATTAGAGGAAGATGGCCATCATACCGTTCTGGAAATTTTTACAGACAAGGGATTTTTTATAGGAGATAATTGAGAATAAAAACAATTTTCTTAAAATTTTATTGATAAAAGAGAAGTTTTTATATTTTCGGTTATATTATCCGGCCATGCGGGTAATATAAAATAATGATTTAATTTTCAAGTGCGGTAGAAGCTGCTCCTTTTTCATGTTTGGGTCGTTTCACTATGGCCAATATTGCATTCTCTTAAAAGAGAGCTTTTGAAGGTTCTAAATTATAAACGCAAGGCGTATCGCAAGCGATGAATGGGCATTTAGTGCAAAACGGAAACAGTCCTTTTTGACGAGTTTTTAGAGGCTATTATAGAATTATTTTTTAGAGAAATGGAACACCTGAATTGTTTCATACGGCGTATGGTAGATGTAAATTTTTATTTATTATCTTTGCTATTATTTTATTTTTAAGCGGATTTTTATTTTGTTTTCGGGGTTTTTATGATTTCAGATAATGATACAATAAAATTATATATGAAGAGCATCGGCGAATATCCGCTGGTCAATCAAAAGGTGGAAGCCGAATTGGCCACGCGTATTGCAGCCGGTGACAAAAGCGCACGAGAAGAGCTGATTTGCTGCAATCTGCGCCTTGTTGTCAAAATTGCGCATGACTTTAAGGGGCTGGGATTGCCGCTTTCCGATTTAATTTCGGAAGGCAATATCGGTTTAATGCGAGCCGTTGAAAAATTTGACCCCCGAAAAGGCGCCAAATTAAGCAGCTACGCCGCGTGGTGGATTAAGCAATTTATGCGGCGTGCACTGGCAAATCAGGCACGCACAATTCGCATACCCGTTCAGTCCGCCAGCAAAATCACCAAGATCAATGCTTCTAAAACGCGATTAAAAAAAGACCTCGGCCGTGAACCAAGCTCCCAAGAAATTGCTTCCGACATTAATTTAACAAAGCGGACTGTTGTTGGCCTTCGACGCGGTAAGACATCCACAATTTCTATTTTTGATCCAATCCAGGCAGGTGAGGATGGCGAATTCAAAGATATTATAGCCGATGAAAAAAATTCTGCTCCAGACAGTCTCATGGAAGATCAGGAAACACTGGCACAAATGCTGGAATTGGCCGAGCACTTAGAAGAGCGCGAGAAAGTTATTCTGAATTTGCGTTTTGGTCTGGACGGCAACCGCCCGAAAACGCTGGAAGAAGTTAGCAGTTCGATTGGCCGCACACGCGAACGAGTTCGACAAATTCAAAATCAGGCATTGGAAAAACTGCGACTCCTTTTGGAAGAGGAACGCACGCTGGAAGACTTTCAAACCGAAGACCAGGATAATGATGATGATTTTTCCATTGAAGAATAATCCGAATATTGGAGCAAAAAAAAAACGGGTTTTGAATGGAAGAAAAGGTCCTCTCAGAACGCCGGCGCATGGAAATCATAGAATCCTTCACAAGCACTCGAACAGACATAAAATACCGGCAACATATCAATAGAGGTCTTAAATATTTCAAGGCATTCCTTTTTCAAATGCAATTAAATAGCTGCCGAGTATGCATTGGATAAAGATAGACTAAAAGTCGTCATTTGCGCAGCAAAATAATTATAATTGCAGAAACATAAGATTTTCTACCCGGCCTATTTTTATTTGTATTCATAAACGTCAATATAAATCAGCTATTTCTATTGCCGTTTATGCTTTTATGTATTAAATTATAAATTAATTATTTTTAAGTTTTTTCCCTTTCAGGAGTTTTTATGTTTATATTTCTTCAAGATCTACTCAAAGATGGTGGCCCCCTTGTTTATATTATTCTTTTTTTCGGACTGATTGCATTTGTTTTATTTATAGAACGGATGCTGTTTCTACATCGGTCGAAAGTGGATACTCATGAATTACTGCGGGGTCTACTCAATCACCTCCGCAACGGAAATGTAAAAGAGGCAATCGTTAATTGCGATAATAAAACAGGCTCCATCGGTGAAATCTTTCGGGCCGCAATTGAACAGTGGCCAAATGGCGACAGCAGCATTCGTTATACTGTTGATGAGACTGCGCGCATTGTTATACCCCGGTTAGAAAGCAATATGAAATTACTGAATTGTATTGCCAATACCGCGCCGGTTATGGGGTTGCTCGGAACACTATTTTGGATGATGAGCATCTTTTCCAAAATGGAAGAAAAAGGCGGCCATTTTATTGAAACAATTCAATTGGCTGGTGATATTCGCGGAGCGCTGATTTGTACCGCCGCGGGACTTATTGTGGCGTTAGCTGCACAGCTGTTCTATTTCTGCATCCGAGAAAGAATTGACCGAGTCATTCAAGAAATGGAAAAAGGCAGTGCCGAAATTATATTTTTCCTTACCAATAATCCGTGCCCAACGAAGATGGAAAAAATTGCAGAACCGGCAATTCCGGAAGACCCTGAAAAGAATTTTGTACCGGAGAAATAAAAAAAATGATGCATTGGAAATCCAATCTTACTGAACATTACAGTATCTTTCCAAGTATTGTTGGTGTTATCAGCTTGTTCTTTATTCTGCTGATTCTTTTTATGATTAGCAACAGTGTCGTATTCTGGATGGGTACGAAGGTAGAAACATCTCTGACATTACCAACAGTCAATACCGTCGAATTAAATGTGGCAGATAAGCTTATTGTTACAATTGCCCGTTCTGGCCAAATCTTCTTTAACGAAAAAAAGATGGACTGGCATGACTTAGAACGGGAACTAGGCGAACGAGTGCGCGAAAGTCGACAGTCGTTAGCCAATGTTCTGCACAAAGATTCATCTTCAATCAAAGGGTTTGGCCGTGCGCCCATGATTATTGTTCGTGCGGATAAAGAGATTCCCTATGAAACGATCGCGAAAGTAATGGATCTTTCACGGTCTCTTGGACTAAATGTGTATTTAGCCGCAGATCCGCCAAAGACCTCTAAAAAAGTAAATCCTTAATCCTATAAAATTGAAATATTATGACTTTGTATCGTCATGGTTCATCCTCTGCTTCGGTATTTGATCGGAAGTCGGCGCGTTTGTTGATCGCTTGTTTAATTGTAGCTGTTTTGCATGCGCCGTTGCTCGTTCTCAGACCAGTAGACAATACTATTTTGGCCACCGTATTAGAAAATCGGAAGCCAAAGGTTGTAGCATTACGTCCTGGAACCAGCAAAAGCTGCACTTTTTTTGAAAAAGAATTATATCGCTGGGCAGAAGTGGCAGATTGTTCTAAAAACTACTTATTGGATTTAAAAGAAGGCTATCTTCAATTTATAACCATGAGCGCTCCTAGACCGCCTGTTTTTTTCCCAAAGATTAAAATTGTTCCGATTTCTATTCCAGATTTTGTGTTTCCGCAAACGGTTGTTTCCTGTACTGAATTATCGCTCGAAGATTCAATCTTGCAGAATTGGCCGCTAAACAACACCCTCCCCTTCATAAAAGACTCCAAAGTTGTTTGGGAAAATGGTGTCTTTTGGCAACTATATCACAAAGGCGGACTTAAAAATCCACCCGTTCTTTCTTCCGAGGAAATAAAACAACTCCAAGAGGGCCTTTCTCTTTCAGACATCAAAGACACCACCATTCTGGAAGTTATTTTACAGCCGGGATTATCGGTTCCGAGAGTCATCATTCGACAAACTTGCGGAGTCGTCTTGCTTGATTCTGCGGCAGTTCGCGCACTTCGGAAAACGATCGAAGAACAATTGAGACAATTAAATATCACCAATCCACATACATCCGAGAATTCTTTTTCATTGCGAAAATCATTTCTCTTTGAAGTGGATTGGAGATTCGCTCCGCAAAAGTAATTTTAACAGGACAGGAATGATAGAATGAGTTTTGTAATTACATTTGAAAACGCGATGATGATATACACAATATTTATTATTTTGTTAACCGCGCTTTGTTATATCTTTGATAAAATTCAAGACCACTCACGAGCTTGGAATCTTTCCAAATCAGAATTAATGAAATGCCAAAAATGCGGGAAAGTCTATTTATTAAAAAGGCAGGAAAAAAGCCGCCGATGCCCCTACTGCGGACAGCGAGCAGTCTCTTTCCGACTGCCTTATTCAGGAATTCGTGAAAAAGCAAAAGTAAAAGTACGTGAATTATGAGAATTGTCAGCGGAAAAGCAAAAGGAATTAAACTTACAGCCCCAAAAGGACGGTCCCTACGCCCGACCGAAGACCGAGTCAAAGAAGCACTGTTTGCCACACTTGGCAATTATGTGCAAAACGCAATGGTCCTCGACCTTTTTTCCGGTACGGGCGCCCTCGGATTAGAAGCCCTAAGCCGGGGTGCCGAAAATGTTTATATGTTTGAAAAAGCGCCAGCACATCTTCCTTATATTAAACAAAATATTTTGGCCGTGCAAAAATCAATGCAAAATAATTGCGGGTTATGCAAGCTCTTTAGTACAGATGCTAAAAATGCACCCACAATTTTAAATTCACTCGCCAATAAAATAAATCTTATTCTTGCCGACCCGCCTTATGATGTACCTAAAAATGCCTTCGGCGCCGAAGCACTGCTACTCGATACAAAACTGGCAGAATGGTGCGCACCAGAATGCATCCTCGTTCTGGAACATCACTCCGATACGATCCTCCCCTGGAATGAAAATGCGGGCTGGAAATTGTTGAAACAAAAAAAAATGGGCATCCGCACAATCTCTTTTGCAAAAAAACAATAATAGCCCAAATACCCAGAAAAAAATATTCGGACTTTTTTTTACGATTTCTGCGGAAATTTTTACCCGTATCCGAAGAATCCCCTTTAACCGTTATTCCCCCCAAAATAAAACTGTTTCAGCCTTAAAAAAAACGCCCCGGTGCTTTAAAAACAAAAAAATATAGGCCTATATTATTATTGCTATTTATAGTAATAAATGTGTAAATCATATAACGTAAATAGAGCCCTTACAAGGAATCATTCATGGAAGTTTCGATATTTAAAAACAATAGTATTTTTCAAAAGATCAAAAACACCGATGCTCTTTTTGAAATTCCCATTTTGCCAAAAGAAGATTGTAACATAACCATTGAATTTTGTTTGCCTTTATTAAATTTTCATCGTTACTGGAGTCCCGAATTAACGACGCCTTCCAATAAACTTCCATGGGATCTTAAAATATCCTCTGCCACACAAATCGATTTCCCTTATTTTACTTTTTTTGACTCCGATCAAAAAAATTCTGCGTCCGTTAGTTTAATTGGTGCTGTCGATGATAATTGCTTCCACGTAAAAATGAATCAGGAACAGTGCACCTACGATATTGTGATTAAAGTTGCTTCTTCCGGAAGCCCTTTTACATTCCGTCTCGATCAACGAAAAATAGACTGGCAGGAATGCCTCGCCAGCTGGCGAAACAGTATGCAAAAATTATACCCGCAGCGCATTATTCCACAAGACGCATGGAATCCAGTCTTCTGTACGTGGTATATGGCACATGCCGCCATCACACAAAAAAAAGTCGAAGAAACAGCTGAAAAGGCTATAAAACTCGGCTTTAAAACAATGATTATTGATGACGGATGGTGCTTCGATGAAATGAAACGAGTCTCGCCAGAAACGATCCAAACGTGGTATGAAAGAATCGGCGATTGGCAAGTATCCTCTAAAAAATTTCCGGATTTTAATGCCCATGTAAAACGCATACAGGCGCTGGGAATGAAATATCTTTTATGGGTCGCGCCTTTTCTGATTGGAGATCATAGTAGCGTCTATCCAAAATTAAAAGAGAGCCTCATAAACGGATATCATGAGGGATGCTATACCCTCAATCCAATGGATCCGAAAGCCACTAAAATAATTGCAGATAAATTACTCGAACTACTGAAAAATCACCCCATCGACGGACTAAAAATTGATTTTCTGGATTATGTTCTTCCCGATATCGATCATCCGCATAGCACTCAAATGATGAAGTTCATTCAAAATCTTACCGATGCTATCCGAAAACACAATATGAATTCTTTGATTGAATTTCGACAAAGATATGCAACCATGCAAATGCTGCCGTATGCGACGCAATTCCGCGCCGGAGATGTGCCCTTCGATTTCGTGGAAAATTTTCAGCGAATTTGCCAGATTCGACTTTCCATCGGCGACCAGGTCCCTGTTCACGCAGATCCGATATACTGGCATCCGGATGAATCTATTGATAATATTGCCCGGCATTTGATCGCATCTCTAGCTGGGGTTCCCATGCTTTCTATAGATCTGGAAAATATGCGACCTGATGTAAAGGAAGTCCTTAAAAATCATATCGATCTCTACTATAAATATCAGCAAACCCTGAATCACGGAAAATGGCAAATCCGGTATAACAATTCCGCGGTCGCTTATGCTGCTGCCAGTGGTGCTGATGAAAACGTATTATTTATCAATGATTCCGCATACTATCCAGAAGCCCTAAAAAATTACGCATCCGCAAAATCACTGCTGGTCTTCAATTTATCGGGGCAGGCTTTGCAGTCTTTTAGTGGAACCTGTTATCAGCCATCCGGCAAAGAGGAGCCCCTAAAAAGCATTCCTCCCGCAGGACATGGCGTTATTCTTGCCTAATCGACTAGCCAAAGGGAAAAAGTTCGATGGCGGACGCAAAAAGTTCATCGATATCATCAAAATAATTTACGACTGCCGTAAAATTGTCCAGACCAACAGTATCCTGCTAGTGTCACGCCTTATAACCGCGATCTCGGCAGAAATATTTTTAAAAAGATCGTTTCGATATTGATCCTGAAGACTACAAGAAAAGGCTTCGCGCCTGTTTTATACTATAGAAACGGTGCCCCGACCGACAACAGAATTTTGTCGCTCAGAGACCGGCGAAAACAAATAGTAACGGTCTTCCCTCCCAGAAATGGACTCTTATTGATGATTTTTTTTCGAGCCAAAATTTTCCCAAGTCCTTTTAAAGACTTAACGGCACAATGGTTTAGACTATTCTTTCTATTCATTCACAAAACGCAGAAGAGCGCTCATTCCCACCATTCCCGATTCAAGATCACCGGCGGTTTTTCTTCAATGCTATCCCATATCATCCCATCAATAAGGATGCGGTTCGCCGGTTGATTCCGCGAAAACCAGAAACTGATACGCATTCGTGAAACGGCATCCCAGGCAGGCGGAGCGGCTCCTTCCGCCGCAAATAAAGACTTCGATACATAAATTTTTTGCCAATTATTTTCAGTCAGTTTTAAACCATATTTGACAAAATAATTTTTAAGGTCCTTATTTCCCCAATACAATGCAGACTTCTTAGTACAATGCTGCATCTGCAACCAAAAACGCACTTGCGCAACATCCTTTGCATTTACGGTAGTGGACATATCCAGCGTGAGACGAGCTGTTTCATTAGCCTTTGTGGGAGGTAATAGCAACTCCAGACACTTCTTTCCCTCTTTCGCATCTTTCGTATTCAAAAGTATTTTAACAGGTGCCTTAAATCCACTGGCCACAATCGTCCATTCTGCTTTTAATTGGTCCAATGTCGCATATTCAAATCCTTCCGTTGCGCTTGTCTTTTCCGCCGCTGCCGATACCAAAGCCAGCGACAATACAAATAGAACAACAAAATTGAACAATAATATTTTTTTCATAATCATTTTTTATTTCCTTCGTTGCTTTGCACTGATACAGCGAATAAAGCCAGTGACATTTCTTGATTAGCAGCGGTACTTACGGTGATATTTTTAATAACCTTTTCCGGCGATGGATTGTTCCACTCAGTCATGAGCAGCTGAATACGGAATCCCGCTTTTGTTTTTCCGGCGTAAGCGATTTGTGCCTTAAAGGCTCCCATTTTGCTATTCCAGTCCATGATATTCCAACGATAGCGCAAAGGGATTTCACACGAACTGCCATCCGCATAATTAATCCGGTACTTTCCCACAGGTGGCATGGATGTAGCCTTACTCCAAAAATGAAGGCGCTCTTTATTCTTGGGGATATTACAAGCATGGAGAAATGCCAGACGCCGCGCCCGGCAATGAACCGGTATTATCACCGGTCCGACTGCAAGGCCGTCATTTGTATCACCACTCATCAATACCACATTATGATCTCTTGGGCTGCCCATTAAAAAAGGCACATCATCACAAACAATGTTTTCATCAAAAACTGAGCTCAATGAATTTTGCACACCGTAACCGGGCCAGGACTGCACATCATCACTAATGCACCCATTAAAGGCCTGCTCCAGCGGAATCAATTCCCAGACGCCATTTTCAGTAAGCGATCGTTTCGGTACGTACATCTGCCGTATTTTATAGATTGGATCATAATGAATATCCTCAAGTGCAGGAATCGCCGGACTCCAAGCGTATTGTGCACCCAGTGTAATAGCAAGCCATGCGCTTGGTGATATCGTGCCAACCTTTGACCAATTACCAACATCATACCAATGCGTATTGACATGCCCAATTACCTTTGCATTTGCCGCAAGTCCGGCGTTCAAAGTCTGAATACCTTGTGGCTTAAGAAAGGACGCCCCCAGCACTGAAAAACCTTTTTGAGTAAAATACTCAAGACGCTTTTTGGCTGCCGCATCAAAAACGCTGTAATCCCAATAGCCAATGATGACATCTTTCGGGATCTGATCGACGATTTTATATCCTTGAGCCAAATTTCCACCGACGACCTCCCCTGCAGGGAGTAGCATGTCATGCCACATAATGGTTTTAATACCGTGAGCAGCTAGGTTATCATGCAAATACAAGATGGTTTTTAGAAAAAGTTGTGATGGATCCTTTACTTTGCTGCATTTCTCACATACTCCAAACGCACCAATTTCATCAAGAGAAACATTGAAATACCGCGGCTGGAATACCTCGCTTGCTTCATCAATAATATCTTTCATAAAGTCATACACGGCTAGATTCGAAGGACACCATGTTGCCCCCCAGGACCGGTCTGCTGGATTTTCCAGAAATGCAACATTCTTTGGATTATCAAGAATCCATTTGCAATGACTCAGCATTTGATACGTCGGAATAACTTCAAAATATCGGGCTTTGGCATAATTTACCAACTCCTTTACTTGATCTTTGGTAAAAGCACGTTTTTCGGATAGCGGAAAAGATTGTCGACTATAGCGCATATTTCCGCCGATTTCAATCATCATAGTATTCAACTTCAGTTGCGCGAATGTATCAATCATGCGCTTTAACTCTTGTACCGCTCTTGTGCTCGCCACACATTTTGTAAGCGTCATGTGTACACCACGCATGCCAAGGGTCGGCTCATCGCGTATTTCACAGCCTGGAACTACGAGGTCTTTTCCCTGACGCTGCAAAAGCTGTTTCAATGTCTGCACCCCGTAAAATACGCCAGGTGCGCCCTTTGACCGAATGACAATACCGTCCCCGTCAACGCACAGGGTATAACCTTCCTTGTTTTTAGAATCCTTGTCATCAAGTCCACCAATCTGAAGAATAATTTTACGCTTACCAATATCTTCCTGCGCCGCGACAACCGGACATTTTATTCCGCAGACATTTTCCAGTTCTTGTTGCAAATCCTGCGCTGCTATTCTGTTTTCTTTCCCCGAAACAAGAACCATGTCTTTTGTTAAAAGGAAGGAATCTTTATTCCAGACAACGCTCTTCGGTTGAGGAACAATATTTATGCCTGTAGAGAAAATATAATTGTCTGTACCCACAGAACGGGACGCCTTCTTGACATATGCGACCGGATTTTCCGGCGTCCGATGTGGTTCCCGTATTGCCTTCCAAAGCGCCTCGGCATAGCCTTGCATTCCTTTGTCACCGGGATGCCAGTTCACACCAGCATGCGTGAAACGCTTTTCACTTCCGGCGGATGCTGTCGGATCTGCATACACTGCAGAGATATCCACAAAAACCGCACCTTGGCGCAAACAAGCGTTTCGGATCATTGTATTTTTCAGTGGGCCGCACCGCCACGCGCCGCAACAATAAATGTGCGCGTCCGGATTTGCTTTTTTCACGGCTTCAATCAGTTTTTCATACGGTTGTTCAAAGTCTTTTGGGGTTACTTTGCGGTCATTTTCGCCAAGCTGGATAATGACAAGATCCGCCGCATGTTTGGTAATGGATGAAAGATTCGCAAGTTTACCGGCAATGGTGCCACCACCCAATGCATTGATGATTAACTCCGGTTTTTCTGACTGCGCCGCGCAAAGCTTTGCATAAAGCAGATGCGCAAAATCTTTCTCCATGCTTGATGCCGCCATCCCCCAATTTCCACTCCAGCCGAGGCTTTTAGCCGGCGCATGTTTCGTAATGCTGTCACCGACAACAAGCATTTTTTTCACGGGCTGATTTGTGCTCAATCGTGGTTTCACACTCCCCACGGCTGCTACGGTTGAAAGAGATATATCAGCAATCGAAACAGTCGCATCTCTAAAAGCGCCAAAAAACAAGCGTAAAGAGCGCGGCGCAGCATCGTTTCCATTCTTGTCATTTTGGATCGCGAGGGTGCACTCATATTCTTTTTCTCCAGCATCCAGTTTTATCGTAGTACTACCATAAACTGTGTAAGGTGGCTTACTCAGAATATAAGAGGCGGTAAGATTTCCCGCTTTTTCTGCATTGGCCTTAAATCTCAGATTATAGCTTTTATCCGTTTCTAGATCAAGCGATTTGATAAGCTGGACATTTGTAGCAATCTGCTTTTTTATGCCCGGCGATTTTACAACAGCCATCCCATCCCGCATTATCGCAAAACCACCAGCATTCAACACCGGCTTGTTCGCCCAAAGATTCCAACCACTCGCTTTTGAAATCCCGGTATCCGGAAGGAGATTTTCACCGAACACCGTGATTGATAAAACAACAGCAAACAACACAGTGAACGTTTTTAGAGAATATTTCATATATTTTATAGTTCCTTTAATCCGTTTCCCTCCAGCTAAAACCGGAAGCTTATAATTGTGACCCGCAAAATGCCGTCTCAATTATTTCCTTAATGCACTTTACGAAACAAGTCACGATACTCCATTTTTTTATCCTCGTTTCTTGCCTGCAAACAAACTCCCAGATTGTTGACCGCTCTCTCTCCCTGCAGTCAAAATAAAAACCGCAGCAGACCATACTTTTATCCGGTTAAATTCGAACAATACTCAAGAAAGTCACGCGCAATATAGCTTACACTTTTCCCCTTCCTAAACCAAACATTTCAGGAAACAGAATGGAAAGACCTATCGTTCCAAAACGGAATCAGTTGTAATTGCCTGCCTAAAAAAACACCAGCAAAACAACCACTGATTTCATTTCGGTTCTATCAACAGACAAAGGAATTAAGGCTCATTCGCATAAATGCAATTACCATTCGCAGGAACCGCGTCAAGAATTTCATCCTGACTGACACTATCGACATGACCGTCATAAGCGCCATAAACGCCTTTCGCACTGTGACGCGGATAGAATATCCAGCGATCTGACCCCGTATAATTAGCCGAATTATTGTACCAGTGATTTGAAACATAGATGTATGGAAAATTCATATAGCCATAATTAAAATGCCCAAGATTGTTCCACAGACCGGGAGGAGTAACAAGCGGATTGGCATCAGGGAAACCATTGTCGCCGATGCAAATGGTGGTCGCTGGATGTTTCAGGTCATACAATTTAGAAGTACCGCGTTCCAGTCCATTCGCCTTATTAATCGCATATGAGGTCGGCGTATAATTGAAGTAGTCCTTGGATTCAGCCGAGCTTTGAACGGCAGTATCGGAAGCGCACAATAAACTGGCATATTTGAGGTACTTTCCTATACGCAGAAGTTTTCGCCAGGTCACGGTACTTCCGTACATCGTAACAGCCCTGGGAATTAGATAGTCATTATTATCATCCTGATACATATTGATGCACAGCATGATCGTTTTCTGATTAGATGTACAATCAATCTTCTTTGCTTTCTCCCGCGCTTTGCTCAATGCTGGCAACAACATGGATGCCAATATCGCAATGATTGCGATCACGACGAGGAGCTCAATGAGTGTAAAACTACACGTGGCTAATAATTTACAACCTGTTTTTTGTTTGTTCATTTTTTTCTTTCCTTTTGTTTTTTTTGATCCGATGGCGATAAAATTCTGTGATTGAATTTTTGTTTTGTCTGAAAAAATCTTCATCCTTTTACGCTTGGCTTTTTCTTTCTATATGGTGCCCGCGAAAGCCCATGGGTTCACTTTTTGTCAGCACTAACAAATTATTATATCTTATACAAATGCGTTCGGTAACCATTGTTTTGTCTTGGCATCCCCTACACCAACAACCCACTTTATTTCCTTTTCTCCATTTACCGGACTTACTCCAACGAGTAATTCATGTTTGCCCGCGTCAAGTTCGGTATCCGTGAATTGATTAATCGGAGCACGGTGAAAAGACGGAGCCATACGACCACTTTCACGCCCGAACGCAAATTCACCATTGATCCAGACACGGTTGTTGGAGGCAGAATTAAACATTATCCGAACATCTTGTTTTTCCTTCAATTCAAACTTAAAGCGCATCATATAAAGACTATCATTGGGGATTTCAGAAGTGGAAATGCTACCATAATTGCCCGGAAATTCGTGGATTTTAGTCGGTTCCTTCAATTGTGGTGAAAATCTTTCAGAGTCTTGGGCAAACCATTCCGTAAAAATTCCCGCTTCGGCCCGCAATTTCGGATTCTTGAGCGCCTTGATGTTTGTTTCAGACTGTAAATCCCGCAAACGAACACGTCCCCGTAAATCGATCACCATATCCGTAAACTCATCCAGAGTTGAGGGATGAGTTATCCCAGTAATGCCATCGTTAAGCACTAACTTCCGCCCGATTGGTTTCAGCCATCTTTCATCAATACCATCAGGATTGATAATTCCCATGATTGCGCCAACACTGGCAGTGGTACAGTCGGCATCACGGCCACAATTTACAGCCAGACAAATAGTTCTACTGAAATCTCCTTTGCCTAGAATCAGAGCCATTATCGCAAATGGAATATCCATGACCACATCCGTAAAATTTTCACTGCCATAGTTCTGTAAAATAAGTTCGCGAATTGCCATTGGATTATCCGAATGTTTGCACCATTCACGGGTGTCCCGAACAGCTGTCGCGAACCGTGAGTCCGCGGGAATAACGTTCAGGCCGGCGTCAAGCAATTTGTTGATATCGGACTCAAGAAACGCCATACTTTCCACCGCAGCCCAAAATTGCTCTGCATAAATTCCATTACCCGCGTGATCTACACAAGCATCTTCATAAGCGAACGCGGCTGCTTTGTCCGATTCACCCGGTGCCAAACAAGCCCAAATCTCACTACGAATCGCCGCGCCCAAACCATCTTTAAACCAATTATCATAACTCCCGGAATAAGGCGGCCGTATTCCATTGCGCAAATTTCGAATCGCAATACCGTATTCATCCCAAGGAAAAGCGACATGTCCCAACCATGCGTCGGCAAAAACGTCACGATCAATTCGCGGGGATGCCATTTTGTCCAACGTGCATGCCCATAATACTTGTAAATCCAAATCATCATTCGGTATCATATCCGTCGGAACCGGATTATAATAAGTCAGGTTGAGTGGACCATCACAACCTTCATACGGCTGCCCTAAAGTACCACCGACCGCTTTCCCCAGCCAGCAACCCATAACTTTCTTTCTATAAATATCTTGATCCATGATCCTCATCCTTTAAAAAACTAAATGCAACTATACACCGCAACTGTTGCTATACAACATATTCTGTTTTTTTGATTTGTCAAGGGCTTACGATTAAAAAAATGCAATAAATTCTCTTTTTTTCTTAATTTTTTTTAAAAACAACTGTACACAGCAACAGTTTCATGCATTATATTCTAAAGAACAGGATGCGGCAAGAGCTTGGCGCCAAAAGAATAAATAATTTAAAAATAGGATTTTTCAATTGATGACCATAAGACAAATAGCAGAGCTTGCAGAGTGTTCGCCGTCTACGGTATCACGGGTACTCTCCAGTAAAAAAAGTAGCATCCCGATAAGCAAAAAGACCAAAGAAAAAATTCTGGCTGTTTGCAAAGAATATGATTACACTCCGAATATCAATGCTTCGCGTTTTTTTTCAAAGCAAGCAAAAATTATCGGCTTGCTTATTCCATCGACCGAATCCCTTATTGATGACAATCTAGCCAAAGGGATGAACGCGATTTACGATACGTTACAACGGAACTCTTACCGCATGCTTCTGTTGACAATGGATAAGCAATTCATTGAAAACAAGGAATATCTAAATCTGTTCAAGCGCCGTGAAATCGATGCTTTGATTATTTGGGGCGCTTCTGGCGACTGTAAATGGATAGATGAACTTGCAGCCAACAAAATGCCTTTTGTGCTCCTCACGAACCCTTATAAAAACCATCCGGCTGTTTATTGTGATGACAGCGTTGGTATCACGCAACTTGTAAAACATTGCCAAGCCCGGGGCGCAGAGTCCTTTGTTTACGTAACAGTAAGCGGTGGGGACTGTTGTTTAAGACGACGCACGAGCTTTTCTGAATGGATTCCCAATGGCAAATTTATCAAAGGCTGTTTGAATATCGAAGACTGCGAAAAAATAGCAGACACCATTTTAAAACAGCGTCCCGATGCCGTTATCTGTGGCAATGATCGTTGCGCTATCGGGCTGGAAAAAGCTTTATTGGAGGCGGACCTTACCATTCCGAAAGACATCATGATAACAGGAGCAGACAACATTGAGTTAGCGAAATACTGCCCGATACCACTGACCACTTACGACCAAATGGCCCACAAATGTGGAGAAGTCTGTGCCAATATGATTTTAGATTTTCTGGACAAACAAAAACAGTTGTCATCCATAAGTATCCCTCCTGAATTATGCATCAGAGGGTCGGCTTAGTTAGGGCATTGGGAAGTTGGGGAGCTTAACCACAAATAAAACAAAAACGCACAAAAAATCTTGTCAAACTGCTTTCTTTCGGATAATAACAGCAACAGCAAAACAGACAATCCTATTTTCAAAAACGTTTTCAGGAAAACAAAGAAGGTGCGGTCTTTTTTCCCCGGCTGTCAAAGGATCTTAGAAAAGAATAATTTTGTGCGGTCTTCTTTGGGGTGATTGAAGATTTCAGTTGGATTTCCCTGCTCCACAATAATTCCCTCGTCCATAAAGATTAGTCGATCGCCTACTTCACGGGCAAAGCCCATTTCGTGCGTAACGATAACCATTGTCATACCCTCTTCCGCGAGCTTTTTCATAACATCCAGCACTTCGTTAATCATTTCTGGATCCAGTGCGGAAGTAGGCTCATCGAAGAGAAGGGCTTCGGGCTTCATCGCAAGCGCACGCGCAATTGCCACACGCTGCTGCTGACCACCAGACAAGCTTTCCGGATAGGCATCTGCTTTATCCGCTAAGCCGACTTTTGTCAGCAATTCCAGAGCCGTTTTTTTTGCTTCCTTCTTACTGATATCGCGAACCTTCATGGGGGCCAGCATTAAATTTTGAAGAACGGTCATATGTGGAAATAGATTAAATTGCTGAAAGACCATCCCAATTTCTTTTCGAATCAAATTTATATTTGCATTTTCTTTTAATTCTACGCCATTGATAACAATTTTTCCACTCGTCGGAACCTCCAAATAGTTCATACAACGAAGAAGTGTACTTTTACCCGATCCCGATGGCCCGATAATAACAACGACTTCTTTTTTGCTGACATGTAAGTCAATGCCTTTTAAAACTTGATTGCTGCCAAAATCTTTATGTAAATCTTTAATATCTATCATTCTGTTTTAAATCTCCGCTCTACAAGACCTACTAAACGCGCGATCGTAAAAGTCATGATTAAATAAATAATAGCGACCGCAATCCAAATTTCAAAGGATGCGTATGTGCGGGCGATAACGATCTGGCCCTTTCTAGTGAGTTCCTCAAATCCGATAACAGAAACCAAAGAAGAGTCTTTCAGCATCGTAATTAATTCATTACCCAGCGGCGGAATTATTTTTTTAAAAGCCTGCGGCATAATAATATGCTTCATCGTCTGAAACCAGTTTAAGCCAAGCGAACGCCCAGCCTCCATTTGGCCTTTGTCAACAGCCTGAATGCCACTTCGGAAAATTTCAGCAACATACGCACCGCTGTTAATAGAACAAGCAGAAATAGCCGCAAAAAAAGGATTGACATGCGACCCTATTATAATCGGCAATGCAAAATAAACAATAAAAATTTGTACCAGCAACGGCGTGCCACGAATAAAATCTACATAAATATTCGCGCTATATCTTATCACTCTAAAAGGACTTAAACGCGCAACTCCAGTGACCATCCCGATTAAAAACCCAAAGGTCACACTTAATATCGAGATTTCCAGCGTTACAAGAGCACCCTGCAGCAATAACGGCAAAGAGTCAAATATGATTTTTAAGTTAAAGTCCATAATATCTTGTCACAATTTCTGAATTTCAAATGATAAAAAAGGGATGCATCTCAATGAAAAAAGATGCATCCATCTCCTTAATCAAATTTTCATTTATTAAAAAACTTCGCAGTTAATCAACATTGCTGCCGAACCATTTTTCATAGATTTCTTTATATTTGCCATTTGCTTTCAATGCCGTTAACGCGGCGGAAATTTCTTTTGCCAATTTTGTGTTGTCTTTTTTCGTCACGATGCCATATTCTTCAGCACTGAGAGTCTTTCCGACTAATTTTGCATAAGCATCGCCACCGCCGCTTTTCAGGAAGTAGGACATCACCGGCAAATCCTGGATAATAGCATCAATGCCGCCATTCTTTAACTCTAATACAGCATCCGTATTCGCATTGAAATTCTTCACTTTTGCATCTTTGACCTTGCCGGCCATGATCGCCCCAGTCGTTCCGATCTGCACGCCAATATTTTTGCCAACTAAATCCTCAATGCCCTTGATTTGCGTTTCGTCTTTTCTCACGGTTACTTTTAACCCAGATTGATAATAAGGAAGACTAAATGTTACATGCTTTTTACGATCCTCTGTAATCGTCATTCCCGCAATTGCCACATCAATATTGCCGGCATTCAAAGCTGGGATTAATCCGTCAAAACCCATATTCGTGATATCAATTTTTACGCCCATCTGCTTGGCAATGGCCCGAATTAAATCCATGTCATAGCCTACATATTCACCATTCTCTTCAAATTCAAACGGAGCAAACGTGGCCTCTGTGCCAATTTTCAAAACTTTCAAATTGTCGGCCTTCTTACTGCAACCCGCAAAAACAAATAATGTCAGAGTTAACGCGATCGATAAAAACAAGTTTTTCATAAATTTTCCTTTTCCTTTTTTACATTGATATAAAAACCAAACCATGAAGTTCAATGATATTTTACAGTATCCTAATACATGACACCTTAGAAACTTATTGAAGTCAATCCCTAAAAAGATGTTTTTATAATATAAAACCTTTTTTTTATTTAGGTTTTAAAAAACGATTTTTTTTCTCAATATCTTCTTTTATTAAATCATTTAAGATGTTTAAAATCAAAAACGACGCACGTCCGTGCGCCGCTACAAGGGGGATCTACAAAATAACGGGATATTTAAATTAAAAATAAAGACGTCGCCAAGACAATGGCATGTTTAAAATCAAAAACGACGCACGTCCGTGCGCCGCTACGAGGGGGATCTACAAAATAACGGGATATTTGAATTAAAAATAAAGACGGCCCCAAGACAACCGATGTTTGAAATCAAAAACGACGCACGTCCGTGCGCCGCTACAAGGGGGATCTACAAAATAACGGGATATTTAAATTAAGAATAAAGACGTCGCCAAGACAATGGCATGTTTGAAATCAAAAACGACGCACGTCCGTGCGCCGCTACGAGGGGGATCTACAAAATAACGGGATATTTCTTGTAGTTTTCCATCAATTAGTATACTACAAGATAGTCGCTGTAACTATTGATGCTCTTAAAATAAGCATAATATAATCTTTCTTTCAAAAAATCAATAGCGATTATATTTTTATTTTACCT
>JBAYAV010000005.1:0-29377 GCA_041669565.1 Lentisphaeria bacterium | reverse complement strand
TTATTACAGGGTGCGCGTTTAACCGCCTGGGAATTAAACGCTGCCGGAATCGATACAACAACCATTTGTGATTCCATGGCGGCACAGTTAATGCAAAAAAAGAAAATTGACATTGTTATTGTTGGAGCAGATCGGGTAACAGCCAATGGTGATGCTGCCAATAAAATAGGAACCTATTCTTTAGCAATTAATGCCTATTATCACCATGTTCCTTTTTATATTGCCATGCCCTATTCCACAATTGACCGTAAGCTTTCTTGTGGTAGTGATATTCCTATAGAGCAGCGTTCCAGTGATGAAATTTTTCATTGTGACGGTGTTCACACCTACAATCCCGCTTTTGATGTAACGCCACATCAACTCATTACAGGCTACATCACCGAAAAAGGCATTCAAACTAAATTATAATTTCAGAGTTCTGTTCTGCAGTCATCAACCATCTTTTATTTTTTTATCAAAGGGGCTGTAAAAAAATGAACTTGACAATTTGCCGAAAAAATCGTGATTTGATTTTGGGGCCGACAACGAGGAGCATACCCTCAGGTATGTGACGAGGTTGGCGGCACAAAAAACATTCACGAGAATTAGGCAAATGTAAAGGTTATTTCTGAACAGCCCCAAAGACCTAAAAATTAATTTATTTTTACAACGTCATAGGAATTCCAATGGCGTTGTTGTTATTTTAAAGACGAATCATAGAAAATCCAAAAAAACTTTTTTCTTTTTTATGCAATCAGAAACATTCCAATGATTTTCAAACGCGGGCAATAAGGCTTGAATTTTTTGTTATAGTAAGGAGTTATTACAAAAAACATTGTGAAATCCTTTTATAATTACGAAAAAACATCGATGGATAATCATACCGCTTCAATCATTCTCAACATGCTTTCGGGCATTTCAGCAGGAAAAGTCAAGACCCTGTTGCATGACACGCTCGAACCAAAAGAATTATTTACTCAATCCGATCAATTTCTTTCTCACCTTCCGGGTATGACTCGAAAAATTCTTTACCATTTGCAAAATTGGCAAAATTATTGCGATCCAGAAGTTGAAAAGCAAAAAGCGGAACGCAGCGGCATTTATATCATCACTCCAGAGAACAGCTTTTATCCGCCCCTGTTGCGAGAAATTTCCGATCCCCCCTTATGCCTTTATGTACGAGGAGCGCTCGCCGCTTTAGAAAAAAGCGTTGGAAGCATCGCCATCGTCGGATCGCGACATACGACTCAATACGGCGAAAAGATGGCGCATTTTCTAGCCAGCGAAGCCGCGTTAGCAGGCTGGCCCGTTATTTCGGGGCTTGCTCGCGGCATTGATACCATCTCGCATCGTACTGCCCTTCAAAATCATGGCATCACACTGGCCATTTTAGGCAGCGGTTTATTTAATCTCTATCCGAAAGAAAATTTTGAATTAGCAAAAGAGATTTGCACACAAGGCGGTGCCATCTTATCGGAGTTTCCCCTGGATACCAAACCAGATCGTTACAATTTTCCGATTCGCAACCGAATTATATCCGGAATAAGTCGCGGCACCATCGTTATTGAAGCTGGTCTTCAATCCGGAAGTTTAATTACAGCTCATTCCGCATCGGAACAAAATCGTGCTGTTTTTGCCGTGCCTGGACGAGCAGATTCCCCTTTTTCAAAAGGCTGTCACGCATTAATTCAAGATGGTGCAAAACTCGTTGAACAATTTCAAGACGTCGTCGATGAATTTACCTTTTTACCGGGACTTGAACCACCGGGGCGACAGAAACAAATTCGAGAACAAATACAAAAAATGGAAGTCCTCGGCTCGCCGCCTGTTGAGCTACCAGAATTAGAATACCGTATTTGGAAACAAGTCTCGCTTGAGGACATCCCCCTCGATAATTTAATTACGACCCTAAATCTACCAGCCTCAAAAGTCCTTTCCACAATTCTTCTTTTAGAAATGAAAAATCTGCTTAAACAGCTTCCAGGAAAGCTAATTTCAGCAAATCCTAGTAAAAAAGCAAAAAAAAAGACCTAAATTCTTTCCTGTCTGTCTTTGATGCAATATATTTTGAAACAATACTTTCATGATTTATTGAATAGTCACGCTTGAAATCAAGATGTTAGAATTCGTTTTTACGAATCTATTTTCTCTTTTTCGTGCGTACGACATAGATATTTTAAGGATTATCAAATGAATAAAAAGTTAGTCATCGTAGAATCACCGGCAAAAGCGCGGACCATCGGACGCTTCCTGGGATCGGACGTTAACGTTCTGGCATCCATGGGACATGTTCGTGATTTACCCAAAAATAAACTCGGCGTTGATATTGCCAATAATTTTAATCCGGATTATGAATTAACGACAAATGGCAAAAAAATCATAAAAGCCCTCAAGTCTGCAGCGGAAAATGCAAATGAAATATATCTTGCAACAGATCCGGATCGCGAGGGAGAGGCGATCGCATGGCATCTAAAAACACTGCTCGACACCAATAAAAACAGAACCTTTCATCGCATCGCATTTCATGAAATTACTAAAAATGCCATCCAAAATGCACTGGAAAACCCCTCGGAATTATCCATGGGCCTGATTGATGCCCAGCAAGCTCGACGCGTGCTAGACCGAATCGTCGGATATCAAGTCAGTCCAATGCTCTGGAAAAATATTCATAAGGGAACCAGCGCTGGCAGAGTACAATCCATCGCATTGCGCTTAATTGTGGAACGCGAGCGCGAGATTCAGGCATTTCAATCCGAAGAATACTGGAATATCGAGGGTTATTTTCAAAGCAACAACCCGGAAACAAAACTAAAAACTTACCTGGCTAGAATTAACGGCAAGAAAAAAATGCCGCAAAACAAAGAACAAACCGATTGCCTGGTTCAAGCGCTGAAATCTTCTGGCGCATCTCATACTGTAAGCAAAGTCACTTCAACACCGCGCAAACAACATGCTGCGCCGCCCTTTATTACAAGTACTCTCCAGCAGGCCGCCAGTAGCTTTTTGAAAATAGGCACCAAACAAACCATGCAGCTTGCCCAACAGCTCTACGAAGGTGTAGAAATCGGCAGTGGCGGTTCGGTTGGTTTAATTACCTATATGCGTACCGATTCTGTGAATATTGCCAAAGAAGCACAAAACCAGGCGAAAGAATATATCACCCATAAATTTGGTCCAGAATATGTACCAGCCAAGCCCAATAATTATCGCTCCCGAAAAACGGCTCAGGAAGCGCATGAAGCGATTCGGCCAACAGATATTAATCGTATCCCAGATGATTTAAAAGAGTACCTCTCCCCGCAACAACTAAAATTATACCGTCTAATTTGGAATCGTTTTGTTGCCAGTCAGATGGCAGCTGCAAAACAACTTGATCATGTTATTGAGATTGAAAGCAAAGGTGGCGAATTAGACACCTTCCAGCTCAAAAATGATAAAATTGATAAAAAATCTTCGAGTGGAACAATTTGCACGTTTCACGCTGCAGCACGCGAGACAAAATTTCAAGGTTATTTAATTATTTACAATATTCGTGACCTTGGCGAAGAAGACGAGATGGATGAATTCAGTGGAATTTTGCCGCCGATGAAAATTGGCATAAAATGCGACCTCCTGAAATTACTGACCAAGCAAAATTTTACGTCGCCGCCGAGTCGTTTTTCCGAAGCCTCACTTGTGAAAGCATTAGAGCAAAATGGTGTTGGACGTCCTTCTACTTTTGCCACCACTGTCAGTACTGTTATTGATCGAAAGTATGTTGAAAAAGCAAAATCCAGCCTTGTTCCAACGGAATTAGGATTTTCAGTCAATGACTATCTTGTCAAGCAGATGCCGAATCTCTTTGACATTGGTTTTACGGCCCAAATGGAAAATGAACTGGATGAGATTGAAGAAGGGAAAATAAACTGGATAAACATGCTCACACAATTTTATAAGAATTTTCAAAACTGGATTGGAAAAGAAAATCTTCCCACGGTTATAAAAACGAGTGAATTACAAGAAATACTCAATCATTTATTTCCGGAAGATTATTCCTTTGCACCGCCTGAAAAACATGGAACAATAACATACGACGATAAAAAATTTCATACAAGCATTAATGAGCAGCTGTCAAAAGGAAAAGATTTATCGGATCGCCAACGCAATGCTCTTTTAAATATGATTGCGCGCTATGCCGCAAAAGACGAAAATGTCCATCAGTACGTAGACGAAACCGTTTTAGAAAATCCGATTAACGCACTCATTAAAAAGAACGCCGAAAAAGAAGCGCTTCCAAAAGAAGAACAACGGCCGGAAATTCTAGCTCTTATGACAGCAATGGAAAAAATCACGTGGAAAAAGCCCGTCAAACGCGGACGCAAAACTTATGATGACGGAAAATTTTTCCGTTCTCTGAAACGCCAAGCCGATAATGGGAAAAATTTATCCCAAGCACAAATACTAGCCTTGCTGAAGTTGGCTAAAAATTATGCCAGCCTTATCGAAGATTTTGAAAAAATATCGCAGGCCGTTGTCGCTGCCGTTAGCTTCGGGGATAAAAATTCATCCGCACAACAGCTCGTTGATCCCGTTGCCATCAAAGCAGAAGCAGAAAAAAAAGAAAAATTGCGCCCTAAAATAGAATTGCTCTTTAAACTCGCAGAAGAAATCCACACATGGAAAGAAACAACGTCAAAAAGAAAAAATGCCTTCGATGAACAAAAATTCCTCGAATCCCTGAAAGACCAATTCGCCAATCGAAATTCACTGAGCGAAAAACAAACGGCCGCATTATGCAAAATGCTAAAAAAATATGAAGAACAAATTCCGGATTTCAATGAACACACCGAAACCCTGGAATCTCTCCTGCCACCACCCCCCAAAAAACTGGACATCAAATGCCCCCTTTGCGGTGCGCCACTTGTCCAACGATACGCGCGCGGAAAATCCTTCATCGGATGTTCTGCTTTCCCTAAATGCCGGTACATCTCTTCCGAAAAAGACAAAAAAGATGAATAACTCATTGGACTTTATTCGGAATATTAACCAAAAATCATCCTAAAAGTTCGAACTATGGATATTGCCACTCTTTGTATGAATATGAATGCGGAACAAGCATCCGATCTATTCTTAAATGAAGATCAGATGCCCGCAATTCGCTGCAATGGAATTATAAAACTGCAGCATTACACAGAACTTCTACAACAGAATGATATCCGCCAATTCTTTTCCGCCTACCTACCGCCAGATACATGGGAAAAATTTCAGACAAACCGCGATTTGGACCTCGGCTTTACACTCGAAAAATCAACACGATTCCGACTAAACCTCTCCTTCCAAAAAGGAAAGATAAGCCTATCTATCCGGCGAGTCCCGAATGGTAAAGAATTAGATCTGACTAAACTCCGAATCCCTGAAAAACTCGCTAAAATGATCGAGTCACCAAGGGGATTGCTCTTAATTACCGGCGCAACAGGAAGCGGCAAAACAACCACCCTTGCGGCACTCCTCAATCATATTAATTGTACTCAAAAACGACATATTATTACAATCGAGGATCCGATTGAATTTATCCATGAAAATAATCTCGCCCTCATAACGCAACGCGAAATTGGAAACGATACCCATGACTTTCCAACCGCTCTTAAATATGTAATCCGACAAAACCCCGATGCTATTTTTATCGGCGAATTACGTGATTTAGACACCCTCTCAACCGCGATCTCCGCAGCAATGACGGGGCATCTTGTTGCCGCCACAATTCACACCGTTGATGTCCAGCAAACACTGGAACGAATCCTGAATTACTTTCCAGATCACCTGCAGAACCAAATTGCCCAAGATCTGTCTTTGGCCTTATTGGGAATTGTGTCACAACGACTGCTCCCAGGAATAGACGGCAAGCCTGTTTGTGCATTCGAAATTCTTAAAAACACCCCGTTGGTACAACGCCTTATTGCCAAACGGTCGTTGGATTCCATTCCAGATATATTAAGAAACAGTACCCATGAAGGAATGATTGATTTTAACCATTCTCTTCTCGCCCTTTGCAAACAGAATCTCATCGCTTTTGAAACAGCAAAATATACCGCCGATAATTCAGATGAGTTTACGCTGCTGTATCAGGGCATGCAAACAGGCGTCCGTACGCTGCAAGACACCTATTCCAGTGACGCCGACCAGGGTCTCAGCATAAAACGTCTTCTTAGTGATGCTGTTCAATATGGTGCTTCGGATTTACTGCTGACGGTTAATTCACCGCCTGTCATTCGCCTAAATGGTTTTTTACGGCCTTTTGATACCCCCGTGCTGGCATCCGCGGATACCCATAAATTGTTTTTTAGTATTTTATCACCACAGCAGCGTTCTTCCTTTGAAATAGAGCGCGAAATTGATTTTGCGTTAAGTGTCCGTGGTATTGGCGATAAAAAAGAAGAGCAATATCGTTTTCGTGTTAATGGTTTTTTTCAAAAGGGAAAAATAGCCGCCGCTTTTCGATTAATTCCAACTAGCATTCCGAGTGCTGATAAGTTAGGTCTTCCTGAAACGATTGTTAATTTAAGCAAACTTCAGCAGGGGCTTATTTTAGTCACCGGTCCAACGGGTCATGGAAAATCTACAACCCAGGCTGCGCTTATTGATAAAATCAACCAAACAAGAGCCTGTCATATTATAACTATCGAAGATCCTATTGAATTTGTCCATTCCCATAAAGTTGCTCTTGTTGAGCAGCGTGAAGTTTACGAGGACACAAAAAGCTTCGGCGCAGCACTAAAATATGTGCTTCGTCAAGATCCCGATGTTATTCTAATTGGCGAAATGCGTGACACCGAAACTGTTTCAGCCGCATTAACGGCAGCCGAAACAGGTCATCTTGTTTTAGCAACTCTTCATACGAATGATGTCACTCAAAGCGTTGATCGTATTATTGATCTTTTCCCTTCGGATCGCCAGAACCAGATTCGCTCACAATTAGCGGCTTCTCTGCAAGCAATTATTTCACAGAGGCTTTTGCCGACCCCAACCAAAAACGGGCGCGTTGCTGCATTTGAAATACTACTTGGAAGCACCGCAGTACGTAGCATGATACGCGATAAAAAGACGCACCAACTTGCTGGCACGATGGAAGCATCAGCCCGCATGGGTATGATTACAATGGAACGCGCCGTTCAAAATCTCTATCTTCAGCAGAAAATAACGCGCGAGACTCTTGAAAACATGGGATATCAAATATTAAACTGAAAAAAGGAAACAAAAACCATGCTGAAAACTTACACCTATCCAGAATTGTCAGAAATATTACAAATCAAATCCCCATTATTAATGCTGGATCGCCTTACCTTAGACCAAGAAAATCCTAAGGCAACGGCCTTGAAAATGGTCTCTATGAATGAATTCGTTTTCGCCGGACACTTTCCTGGTCAGCCTGTTATGCCCGGCGTACTTCAAATTGCCGCAATGACCCAAGCATCTAGAATGATCTTTGAAAAGCACTTTCCAGGTGACGGAAAAACCATTCTTGCCAGTATGCGAAAAGTTAAATTCCGCAAGCCAGTACAACCCGGTATGGCGATGTATATCACCGCTGAATTCTTAGATTCAACAGAAAACGGAATTTATGAATTTCGAGTAAAAAATACAATAAACCAAGAAGTTGCTTCAACAGGCATTATTTGCTTAACCCGAAAAGACAACACAAAATTAAAACCCCTTTGCGATCATTCCGAACCCAACCCAACTCCGGAAAATTTTAAAGGCGAAATCAGCGACCCCGCAGAAATCATGAAGTATCTCCCCCATCGCCTGCCGTTCCTGTTAATCGATCAGGCTTACAATTTGGGTCATGACGGTACCTGCTATGGATATAAAAATATTACCGGCAATGATGCTCTTATGACTGGAAGCTCCGATGGCATATTCCCGGGTTATCTTCAAATTGAAGCCGGTGCGCAATTAGGCTGTGCGCATATTCTGAAACTTCCTGGAAATGCAAATAAGCTAGGGGTGTTTATGTCCGTAGATGAAGCCGTTTTTTACCATCAAATCATTCCTGGTGATCGCTTGGATATCACCGCATCTGCAGAATTCGGAGGAAGATTTGGTATCGCAAAAGCCCAATTCAAAGTCGCGGATAAAATTGTCACTGAAACAAAATTCAAATTTGCGATTATTGACGCACTCGGAAAATAGCCAACGTTAAATCAACCGGAAATTCGAAGATAATACTTCAGATTTCCAATAAAACGACAGCTTCTTTCCTACCAAAAAAAACATGAAATAAAAAAAATAGATAAACCCGCAAAAGAATAAGATTCAATAAGCCTTTATCAAATTTCTAAGGGGCTGTAAAAAAAATGAACTTGACAAATTGTCGAAAAAATCGTGATTTGATTTTGGGGCCGACAACAAGGAGCATACCCTCAGGTATGTGACGAGGTTGGCGACACAAAAAGCTTTCACGAGAATCAGGCAAATGGAAAGGTTATTTCTGAACAGCCCCTAATCTAATAATTTGATTTCTTTTAAAAATTGTTTCTTTTTACGCCAATTAGGAACAATTTTAATAAATAACTCCAGCGTCACTTTGCATTGGCAGAGCTCAATTAACTTCGCGGTGGCCATTTTCCGTAACCGCTTTATCATCCGTCCACCTTTGCCAATTACAATTCCCTTGTGAGCTTCACGCTCAAGATTCAGCGTCGCCTCCACCATAATTTCTTTCGTTTTTAATTCTTTCCAGCGATCAATGGTCACAGCAATACAATGCGGTATTTCCTGCTCAAGTTCCAATAACAACACTTCACGAATTAATTCTGCAGCAATATCCCGCTCATAAATATTAGTAACCTCATCACGATCATAAAGAAAAATTCCGTGCGGGAGCATTTTTTTCAAACGCACAATCAAACTAGCCGCGCTCGCTTCATTATGCGCAATAAGCGTAATATCCGGCGCATCCGGCAAATATTTTCGATAGAACCGGCTGCTGATAGCCTGTTGTTCCGGCGTTGTTAAATCGGCTTTATTAAAAAGCAAAAGGATCGGTTTTTTGCTTTTGGATGCCAATTGCGCAACCATGCCATCTTCAGCCCCAGGTTCACGCGTAGGATCAATCATACAGACAACAACATCTGCATCTTCCATGACACGCTCAACCGATTTTGCCATGGCCTCATCGATGGCGATATTCCCAGCATGGACACCTGGACTATCTAAAAACATAATCTGAGAATTTTTATCATTAAAAATTCCAAGCATATACTTTCGGGTCGTTTGCGGTTTATTCGATACAGCCGCAAGATGACACCCCAATAAAGTATTTAGTAGAGTTGACTTCCCAGTATTTGGCCGCCCTAATAATGCGACAAATCCAGTTATGCCTTCTTGGGCAGGATCCATTTGTAAATTAACAGTCGTCATAAATATTTTTTAAATCATAGGAAGAATACTCTTCCAATCAAAAAAGTTCTCATTCGCCCCACGCTCGGAGCATTAACAATCATTCAAACATCACCGCATTTTTGCGGATATTTCGCCCATACAACAGGATAAATTCTTTTTACAGCCACGAACTGTCTCTTCAGTTACATCTTGGCTTTTTTAAGACTTTGCCGTGTTTTATGAATCGTACAATCTTCAACACAAATTAAAATAAATATAGTTATCTATTCAGGCATCTGAAATCAACTATTTCTATTTTGTCAGTCTTTTTTTCTGACACTTTATAAATTTAAGACTTCAATACTAGCTTACAAGTAATTTTACATTTTTTTATGACTCATAACACAGCAATGGAGACAAAAAATTACAAAATCGCGTAAACACATTTCAACAGTTCCCCATTTTACAAGATTCACATCATGTCTAATTTCAAAAAAGGTTCTCTTCCGCGCCCTATTTTTTGCCTAAACTATCTTATTGAAACAGCGCCCTTTTTATTGCTTTTTTTTTATTTTGCCCTTGGGATTGCCAGCATTTTTTACGGCAAACTCCATTCTATTTATATCCTGCCTGCTTTTTTTTATCTATTCGTCAAACATCGGCGTTTCCATTGGCTAGCCGCACTCTTTTTTTTAGGTGGAATTCTTCGCGGATTACTTGGCCTCTATACTGAAAGTCATAATATTCGAAGCCAACTACCCAGAACGCCATGTTATATCGAATCCAGACTTAAAATTAAAGAAGGCTACGCAATCGATCCCAAAATTGCCCAATATCAGCCAATAAATCTTCCGATTACAGCAGTCCTTCAAACAATTTGCACGCATCAACACCCTAACTCACATCTTCCTACTTCGTGTAAAGTACTCCTCGTTTGTGCCAAGAAAAATCGCACAAAAATGCGCAGACTACATTCCGGTGATATTCTTTCTACCACCGGCATTTTTCAAAATATTCCACAACTGGAATCCCCCAACATAAGATATGAAAAATATTTGCAGTCTACCAAAATACAGGGTATTTACAAGATTACAAATTTTACAAAGAAAGGCCCAGACAATACTTTCTTTACCACACTGGAATCCTATTTGCAATCAACTCGCGAAGCGCTTGCCCGCCAAGTTTTAGACGGGTTTTTGCCACGCTCCCATGAAAGTCACATGATTTTAGCGCTCTCACTGGGATACCACAACGCACTGGAATATAACATAAAAAAATTCTTTCTTCATTCAGGAACGATACACATTTTTGCCATATCCGGTCTGCATGTCGGTCTTTTCTTTGCTTCGATGTTATTTTTCTTTCTCCAATGCGGCTTTCCGATAAAATTTCGCTGGGGTCTAAGCGGGTTACTGACAATCGGATATGTTTTTATCACAGGAATATCACCATCTTCGATACGAGCTCTCAGCATGGTCCTGCTGATGATTTACGCTACCTTTCGCAACAAACCGGCACTTCCCCTTAATACCCTCGGTCAAATCGGTTTTTTATCCCTATTTATAAACCCGCGTCTTCTGCAAAATGCAGGCTTTCTTTTTTCTTATATAACCGTTTTTTTTCTATTAGCCGGTTTAAGCCATTTGCAATATATTCAAACCATTTTGCAGGAGTTAAATTATTGGATACCACGACACAATCGCAGCAATACTAGAATAGAACATATGAGAACAGCCATGATATACTCTGTTTTATCTTGCGTTCTTGCCTGGGCTGCAAGTATGGGCGTTACCATGCAGATAAGTGGTCAGCTGTGCTTTCTATCCCCCTTGCTGAATTTAGTTTTAATTCCGCTTATTCCTTTATGCCTTATTGCTGTTCCGATAAAAATACTATGTACCGTCTGCGGCTGGACTTTTGGAAAAAATATTTGTATTGCTGCGATTCATTTTATTTTACGCAGAATGCTTCAGCTCACCGAATGGGGCAGCCAATTTCCAGGAACAACAATTCTTGGAATACAGCCGATTCTATCCATTTTCTTTTTTTATGCCGGGTTGCTAATCCTTCTTTGTTCGAATTGGCAACAAATAGACAAGCTGATTTCACCGGAAAAAAGGTCTTTCTTTTAAAACCAAAATCCGCCATCGAATTCTATTCAATGGCGGATTGGTTTATTATGATTTCAAATCAGATCATTCTTTTCGATGGAGCAGTATTTTTATTTTTTTAACTGCTAAGACGGCAAGCCATGCAGCTAAAACAAGTAATAAAACACTCACCGTTACCAAAGTCTTATTATGCAGTCCCCATTGTTTTATAATCAATACGATTAAAGCCCAGACACTAATAAGGAACATAAAAAACATTGGAAGCATGGCAAAAAGGTACGGTTTTTTATTCCGGAACAAGTAAAGCGTAACCGCCAAAAGCGTCAATGCCGCCAGCAGCTGATTGGATGCACCAAAGATAGGCCAAAGATGTTTTCCGCTACCGCTGAAGGCTAATACCGCTGCAAATGCTACAACAATAATTGTGGCAATCCAACGATTGCCCAGAAATTTCGATATTGAAGCTTGAGCAAGTGACCCTAATTTTTCTTGTCCCACAGAATCCACTGCTTCTTTCGCTGCTTTTATTTCTTTGGCTTCCTCTTCTTTACACGGAAGCATTAATTCCTGCCAAACAAAACGGGCCAGCCGTGTTGCGGTATCTAAACTTGTTAAAATAAATGCCGACAACGCTAATGCGATAAAGTTTCTGCCAACGGCAAAGGGGAGATGCAGTGATTCACAAAAATGTCCCATTCCATTTGCAAACATCATGGGTGCTGCTGTATTCTTTGACAGTATCGTATACTTATCCATTCCGAGATAAGCAACACTACAAATTGCCAGAATCGCCAAAATGCCCTCAACAAGCATACTGCCATAACTAATGGGAAAGATATCCTTTTCACTATTGATTTGTTTTGCCGAGGTACCCGATGCTACCAACGCATGAAACCCCGAACACGCACCGCAAGCAACCGTTACAAACAATAAAGGAAAAACACCAGGTATCATTTCCGCACCCGTAATTGCGAAAGCGTGCATCTGCAGTACCGGCTTTGCCACAAATTTCCCTGCAAAGACAAGGAGCATCATCGCATACAACAACTAAGAATGCAAATAATCACGCGGCTGCAATAAAATCCATACCGGAATAACGGAAGCGCAAAAGGCATAATATAGCAATGCGATAATCCAGACATTCGCTGCAAGCGTCTCCGATCCAAAAATAGCGGCTAAATCCAGAGGCATTATTGTTCCTAACCAAATACAGAAAAAAAGCAGCGGAACAAAAATCAGGGATCCTTCTAACAATGTTAAAATTTTCTTTCCAACAAGAATACCAAAAATGGGCGCAATACTAATAAAAAGAATAGATGCAGTCGCAACTTCAGGACTAGAAACAAAAGACTTTGCCACCATAACGGTAAAAACAGTGACAACAAGAACCAATGTTGCTAAGCAAAAGAACAAAAACAATTGACGGCCAACATACCCCAATTCGTCCTCAATCACATAAGCAATAGAACGGCCTTTGTGTCGAACCGATAAGAACATCGCCGCAAAATCGTGCATAGCGCCAATAAAGACGCAGCCGATAATAATCCACATTACTGCGGGGCCCCAGCCATATTTTGCTGCTAATACAGGCCCCACAATCGGTCCCGCCCCCGCAATTGACGCAAAATGATGACCAAATAAAATAGGCCGCGCAGTAGGAACATAATCAATACCGTCATATTCAGTACGAGAAGGGCAAGGACGAGACGGGTCTATTCCAAAAATTTTTTTAAGATATTTTCCGTAAATAAAATACGCAAGGATAAAATAAATTAAGGAACCAAACACCAACCAACAACCATTCATTTTAACAACACTTCCTTTTTAACTAAATAATAAAAAATACGATATAATAAAAAATACGATATTTTATAAAAGAAATCTTTACTGCTGAACTTTCAAATGAAACTTTTGCCGCATTTTTTGCAACGGATTCCAACTGTCACAAAAGGCTACATCCCAAAAAACATTCGTCGTTAAAATCGTTTTAGGAACTTGAACCTTTCTGGTAAAATTCCTTGTTTCTCCGGGATTGATAACGCCAAAATAGAAAAGCCTTCCATTCAACCAGGATTCATGCGAAAAAATCCGTCCCATCAAACAGCACGTTGGATTTTTGCCGGCATTTTTAATGGAAATTGAGATAGCCCACTTTGCATTCGGTTTCACGATTGGAGGAATACCGGCTAATTTTATTTCGAGCTTCTCGCGTTCCAAATCTCCGGTCAACTGAACAAAATCAATGCCATTTGCAAATAAAATATCATTGGATATACGCTCATCCAAAGTATGCTCATCATAATTTTTTCGTCGCGGAATCGTGCGATATATCGTTAAAACCTGTTTTTCCATCGTTGCATGCGAAATTCGCAGTTCAATAATTCGTGTATTTAAATTATCAAAACGTCGGAAGAAACCAAAAAGTATCTGATCCTTATCCACAACCATGCCGTTTTTATCTGTTACAACAGGAATATCATTGACCAAAAATTTTTCATTGCTCCAGAATCCGGCATTAATAACAGAGTTTCGCGAAGTCTCTTTTCCCAGCAAAACACGATTTCTCAATGGGCGATATTCTGGCAAAGTAGGAATATTTTCTTTTTCCGTAACAATCATTTGGACTGCCTGATAGACTTTTACTTCTGTGCATATTTGGTTCTGTCTTTTTTGAAACAAGAGTGCGCTATCCGGCAGGCTATTGGGCGCCAAAATACACTCGTACCGATCTTCAATCTTTTCATCCACAACTTTTGTACGTAAATACTCCCCGCGAAAAATCTTATACTTTACCGCTTGTCCGGGTGTTACCACTGTTTCTATTTCTGGTGTCGTTAATTGAGCATTCACTCCCAAAGACAATCCCAGAAAACCAACAATAAAAATAATTATGCCAATTCGATCAGTCATTCTTTTTTTCCGCCATAAATTTTTCTTTTACTTTTTCCATTCGGCCAAGGATTCCAGAACGAACCGAAGAAATTACAATCATCCCCAATTTTTGATAATCCGAAGTTGGTAATTCAGCTGAAAATCCAGACTCTGAATCCGTACTCAGCAGATGCTTCGGGTCCCAAATAGTTATCATCGTTACGCCGAAACGCTTACAAATATCCTCTTCTCGCCAGTCTTCCCGCCAACTTGACCCTGTCCAGACTGCAACGGATGGAAACACCCCGAGCTTCATAACAATCTTTAATTCTTCATACGTCGGCAAATGATAATCCAATCCGGGTTCTGCGTGTTGCAATTTTTGCACAAAATAAGCCGTATCCCGATACGTAATATTCGTTTTTGGCATGCTGTCCTCTTTCGATAATGTCTTTTTAATCGGGGGATTTTCAACCATCACACTATCATAAACATGTTTTGAAACAGGCTCTATACAAATATAAAAAGAATCCTTTTTTGGGGTTTGCAATAATTTCATTTTCATTCCATGAGGAGTGGTATACTCTTTCGGAAGCGGAAGTTTTTGAATCATGCCAATCATAATAGCATTTATTTTACGAACGGTATTGATCATTGTGGCCTGCTGCTTGCCAAATTCAGCAATTTTGGATCGGTTATTCGCCACATAAGTCCATTCCTGAGGCAGCAAATCACGACCTTTTCCAATTTGATCAATCAATACCATCAGCTGCAACTGAGAACTTTGTGCGTTATTGATTTCTACAAGAATATCGTTGATTTTTTCTTTTAATTGCAAATAAAGCAAAATCATTTGATCGGCAGAAGTCGCGCGCTTTATAGCATTGAATTTTTCTAAAATGGAAGAATACTTAATCTTTATTAAATTATTTTTCGCCATTTCATCATTGCAGATTTTATTAATATTATTCAACGAAACAATAGAAGAAGACTCATTGGAAATCGTTTTATTCTGCGCTGAAAATAAATTTCCGGTAAATATAAATGAAAACACCCCCAAAAATAATATCATTAAATATTTATCAAACATCATTTATTCCATTTTTATATCTATTTTATAACAACAAAACACGTCATACTATAACACAACTAAACAAAAAAAACGACTGTTTTACTATTTTTTTGAGGACTTTTTAAGCAAAAATAAGTTCCAAAAGAACATTCCTAAATAAATTCAATATTTTTTTCAAAAAAAATATTGCTTTCCTGAAAAAAGATCCTACTCAAATCGTCTTTGTAAAAATTCTAAATTTGAACACTCAACCCTTTTACACAACAAAAATTTCTTTCGCTTCTTTCACAAGACGAATAAAAAATACCATTGGATACAAACCCATAATTAAAAACGTTTCTGAAACAGAAATATTGTATCATCCAATCCATTTTTTTCGTTTTAATCGATAAAAAAAACTTCCGAAATGACAAAAAAATATTCCATATTCACGCCACTGGGCAAATATCCTGAAAAGCAATCGGCAGCATCTCCAACAGCTTATCGGCAGTAAAACACCGCTGCGGACAACAGGCCAGATCGGCCGCGTGCCCGTGCAGAAAAACGCCCAAACGAGCGGCATCAGCCGGGGGCATCCCCTGGGCTAACAAGGCCGTAATAACTCCCGCCAACACATCACCAGTACCCGCCGTTGCTAAAGCAGGGCTGCCGCTTAAATTTATAGTATAGCCCCCTGAATTATCATAGACTCTTGTTTGATGTCCTTTCAGCACAACAACAGCACCAGCCGCAGCGGAAATAGCATCCGCAATTTGCGGCATCGGATGATCCTGTTCCATCAAAATCCAAAAATCAAAGCCTTTCCCGAGCGCTTTTAATTCGCCTGGATGTGGCGTTAAAATAAGATTTTTTGAATCTTTCCGCAAATGATGCAAAGCAGGATGTGCCGCAAAAATACGCAATCCATCCGCATCAATAACAAGCGGTAAATTCTGCTGTTTCAGCAAAAATTCCAGCACTTCAGGATCTGCATTTACATCAACGCCCGGTCCATAAAGCAACGCCGTTTTATAGGGAAGCAGTTTTTCTATTTCAGGGATCATCTCTTTTTTGAAAAACGGGTCCCATTCATCGCCGAGTTTTTGAATAATCAAACTTAGGGATGCCGAATGCGGAAGGCAAGTTGCCGGCATCGCAAGAGTTACCAGTCCGGCACCGGAAAGCACGCAAGCCTCAGCGCCAAGATAAGCCGCACCATAATATTTTTGAGAGCCCGACAGACAAAGCGCATGCCCAAAGCTATTTTTATGGGAAACCGCTTCACGGCGCTTTAGTAATTTTTTTGCATCATAAGTACCGAACGTATCAATTGTTTCAGTCTGCGGATTTTTGTTCCATTCTTTAAAAAGACCAATATCAATAATCCGGATAATGCCACTGCAACGCAGACCGTCTTCAGAGAAGAGCCCTATTTTCGGCAGCCCCATTGTCAGTGTACAGTCTGCAACAACGGCCTTCTCACCCTTTCCGCTGTCACCATTCACGCCGGAGGGAATATCCAACGCAATCACCGGCAAATTCACATCGTTTATTTTCTTTACAATCGCGGCAATGTCCGAACGCAACTCCCCATGAAATCCCGTTCCAAGCAATCCATCAACAACAATAGAGCCTTCTCGCAATGCTGTGTCTGGCAACTTACCATCCCAGCACGTAAATTGAGGGATCTCTGGCGGAAGTTCCAACGCATGTTCCAACGCATCACCCTGCAATTGATCTTGAGAACAAATAGAATAAAGCTCCACGGCACAGCCGAATTCAAACAACTTTCGCGCAACCACCCACGCGTCACCGCCATTATTGCCCTTTCCGGCAAAGAGCACATAACGCTGACGGCTACGCAACGGATACCGGCATTCCACATAATGCAAAATTTCAGCAGCAGCGCCTTCTCCCGCGCGGCGCATTAATTCAAAGCCGGAAATTCCGTCTTTCATCATTTGTTGTTCTAAGTGCCGAATTTGGGAAATTGTCACGATTTGCATTTCAGGACTCCAAATTATAATCCAAAAAAAAGCACACATTCCGGCTTTTCAGCAAACTGGAAATGTGTGCTTTTATAAAAAACGATAAAAGATTAGTCTTCTTCATCTTCCGCAAGTTTTTCGGCGACTTCGTCTGTGACTTCCATATCATTATAAACTTCTTGAGCGTCGTCATAATCCTCAAGAGCATCAATGAATTTCTGTACCTGACGAGCAACGCCAGCATCTGAAACTTCGGTCGTGTTTTCTGGTATCAACGCCACACTTGACTCGGTTGCGGTAATACCGGCGGCTTCCAAAATTTTAAGGATGTCATTGAACGCTTCGGGAGGAGCGATGATTTCAGCTTCGTCATCATCCACATCGATATCTTCTACATCAGCGCCACCATTCAGCAACAAATCAAACAATTTTTCTTCATCGGCATTTTCGCCCTCAATAACAAAACGAGCTTTTCGATGAAATTTCCAAGAGACAGCCCCGGAACCGCCCATATTACAATTGTATTTATTGAAAAAGGAACGGATATCCGCAGCGGTACGATTTCGATTATCCGAGAGACAATTTACAATAATAGCAACGCCGCCAGCAGCGTAGCCCTCATAGCTCAAAATCTCCATCAGCGCACCGCCAAGTTCACCAGTTCCCTTCTTAACAGCACGATCGATATTATCGTTCGGCATATTCACCGCTTTACCGGCTGCTACCGCAGAACGCAATCGGGGATTCAAATCGATATCACCGCCGCCCTCTTTCGCAGCGATAATAATTTCTTTACTGATACGAGAAAAGATTTTGCCGCGTTTTGCATCGGCTGCACCTTTTTTGTGCTTAATAGAAGACCATTTATTGTGGCCTGACATAGGCTGCTCCTTGTTTCTTTATTTTTATAAGCATACTGATTGAATTTCTAAAAACCATGCGTAAACTCCTAAATTTAGCACTTCAATCACGAACTTTCCAGTAAAACAACGATTCTTTTTCATCCAGATTACATTTTTTTTATTATTTTTTCAAAATTATTCGATAAGCATGATTTTCCATTGGAAAAATAAGATATAAAAAGTATATTATCAAAATACCATTTTTGCCCTATTTTCAGCAAAATTATATTCAAAACAAGGAAATTACACATGGAATTAGTTATCAACGCTTTGATTCTCATGGTTCTGGGAATGGGATTTGTATTTATGTTTTTAGGAATACAAATTCTGCTAACAAAAGTATCAAGTAAAATTGCAGCAAAGTACTCATACTTGATACCCGAACCTCAAAAAGCGGCCAAAAAAAAACCCGTTAAACGTGCCGTTCAACCAGCACAAAACAACGGTGAATTGGTTGCCGTCATTACTTCTGCAATTCAACAATTTAATTCTTAAAAAATGATATTGTATTCGCTAATTATCAAAATAAAATAACAGGAGAAAAAAATGAAGAAAATCCGTTTTATGGATACGTCCTTCCGTGATGGCTTCCAATCCGTTATCGGTGCCCGTGTTAAAACAGCCGATTTTATCCCCGCAATAGAAGCCGCGGTAGAAGCTGGCATCACACACTTGGAAATCGGCGGCGGCGCGCGTTTCCAAAGCCCTTTCTTTTACTGCCAGGAAAATGCTTTCGATTCCATGGATTTGATTCGTAAAACAGTCGGACCCGATATTAATTTGCAAACACTTTCCCGTGGCGTTAATGTTGTCGGACTAATCTCACAATCCAGTGACGTGATCGATATGCACGCAAAATTATTCAAAAAACACGGCGTTACCACCATTCGTAATTTTGATGCCCTGAATGATATCCGCAATCTTGAATTTTCTGGCCGCTGCATTGTAAAACACGGCTTGAAACACCAGGCTGTCATCACAATGATGGGCCTGCCTCCGAACATGCAAGATACCTATCCACACAGCGCTGATTTCTATTGCGATATTTTGAAAAAAATCCTCCAAAATGAACTTCCTTTTGATAGCCTCTGCTTCAAAGACGCTTCCGGTACTACCACACCACAAGTCATCCGCGAAACCGTAAAACGCTGTCGCGAAATGCTAAACAGCAATGGTAAAAAAGACTGCCCTATTGAAATGCATACACATGACACCGCAGACATGTCCGTACTATGCTATATGGCCGCAATCGAAGGTGGCGCTGAAATTATTGACTTGTCCATGAACCCCATGTCCGGCGGAACAAGCCAACCGGATATTCTAACCATGTGGCATGCTTTCAAAGGGACGGAATATACCCTCGATATTGATTACGAAAAAATTCTCCATGCCGAAGATGTCTTTGAAAAGTGCATGGATAATTATATGCTTCCCCCAGAAGCAAAAAAGACCAACCCGCGTGTAACATTATCGCCTTTGCCCGGTGGTGCTCTTACCGCTAACACTCAAATGATGCGCGATAACAACTGCTTGAATCTGTTTCCTAAAATCATCAAAGGCATGCGCGATGTTGTAAAACGCGGCGGTTTCGGAACTTCCGTTACCCCTGTCTCACAATTCTATTTCCAACAGACCTTTGCAAATGTCACTCAAGGTGACTGGAAAAAAATCACCGAAGGATACGGCAAGATGGTCCTAGGCTACTTCGGTACCACACCATCGGCACCAGACCCCGAAATCGTTAAATTGGCCGCTGAACAACTTGGCTTAGAGCCAACCACTGAAAATCCGCGTGAATTAAATGACAAAGACCCGAAACTCGGTTTGGCCCAAGCAAAAGCACAATTAGAAAAAGAAGGACTGGAGACCACCGAAGAAAATCAGTTCATCATCGCTTCCTGCGCAGAAAAAGGCATGAACTACTTAAAAGGCGACAAAGTCCTCGGCATCCGTTATAAAGATGAGAAGAAACCGGCGAAAAAAGCCGCATGTTCCTCTTCTGCAAGCAAAAACACCAGTGGTTCCTACACCGTTGTCGTTGACGGCAAGTCCTATCACGTTGATGTTGCTACAGCAGCTGCCGGCGCAGCGCCAGTAGTCACAAATATTGCTCCTGCAGTAGCCGCAACACCTACCGCACCCGTAACCGGAACAGAAGTAACCGCCCCCATGCCTGGCACGATTTTGCGCATCATTGCAGAAGTCGGAACACCAGTCAAAAGTGGTGATGACATTCTTATCATGGAAGCCATGAAGATGGAACAAGCTGTCAAAGCCCCGGTAGACGGCACCGTTCAGTCCATTGAAGTTGCGCAAGGCGATACCGTTGATTCAGGCGAAGTTGTCGCTATTATCTAAACTAAAACAAGTTGACTTTTCGGAAGATTATCCTATCTTCCGGAAAGCAATCATTCAAGGAAAATTACCGATGAACAAAATGCTTCTTTCAGCGATGTTTTGCCTATTAGTGGGAGTTGCCGGCTTCGCGCACGGCCAGGACCTCAAAAAGGCACCGCATCAGCTTATCGGCAACAACGAGAAATCTGTTGCTTTAGAAACAAACACGATTGATTATAACACGAATGACGGCCTTTTTGCCTGCACGCAGGATAAAGACGGCGTTATTACGGTTAAATATGTTTGGCCAAATCCTGCTGTAGTGTACAACACATCTCTTCGTGAAACGATGGATGTCAACCCCGGGCGTGAACTTGGAATTCTTTCCATTAAGAATATCTACCGCTTTGACTGTAATGGAACGCCCATTCCAACCCGTAGTAAGCCAACCATAAAAAGCGGCATTGGCTGTAAAGTCATAGCAGTAGGCGAAAAATTCCAATTAGGTCACAAATTAGAGCAAGGCGATGTCTTGTTCAAGATACTTCCCCAGATAATTGCCCATGATTCCGTAACGCCGAGCCATCCATCTGCCTTCAATTTAGGCACGATGCTGAATAATCTTTGGCACAGCACCGGAATTTGCAATTTTATTGATATGACCAAACTTGATTGGACCCTCGGAATCGGTCGTGTTTTTATGATAGGCATTGGCTTACTTCTCGTCTATCTGGCAATTTTTAAGGGATTTGAGCCATTATTGCTTCTTCCGATTGGTTTTGGTGCAATTATGAGTAACATTCCATTAGCAAATATAGCCGGTCCGGATGGTATTCTTGGAATTTTATTTCAAGGTGTAAGTCTTGGTATTTATCCATTGATCATTTTCATGGGTGTTGGTGCCATGACGGATTTTGGGCCACTGATTGCGAATCCGAAGACTTCTATTTTAGGAGCTGCTGCGCAGTTTGGTATTTTTGGTGCATTAGTAGGCGCCGTTTTAATTAGCCATTTTACACCAGCGCATATCATCAACTTTTCTTTAAAAGATGCTGCTTCCATTGGTATTATTGGTGGTGCGGACGGTCCAACTGCGATTTTCTTATCCAGCCGGCTTTCGCCGAATCTATTAGGATCCATTGCCGTTGCCGCTTATTCTTATATGGCACTGGTTCCAATTATATTTCCGCCAGTCATACGCGCGTTGACAACGAAAAAAGAGCGTATGATTCGTATGACCCAATTGCGGAATGTAACGAAATTGGAAAAAATTGTTTTTCCGATTAGCATCACCCTTCTCTGCTGCCTGCTTCTTCCGGACGCCGCGCCTTTGATCAGCATGCTGATGCTGGGCAATTTAATGAAAGAATGCATGTGTGTTGATCGTTTAAGCAATACGGCTCAAAATGCCTTAATGAATATTGTTACAATTTTCTTAGGACTAACAGTAGGATCCAAATTATCTGCTGACAAATTCCTGAATTTTGAAACCTTGGGTATTTTGATATTAGGTCTTTGTGCCTTTATTGTAGGGACTGCCAGTGGCTTGCTGCTCGGCAAATTGATGTGCAAATTATCTCATGGGAAGATCAACCCGATGATTGGTGCAGCTGGTGTATCCGCCGTTCCGATGGCTGCGCGTGTTGTCAACAAAGTCGGCTTGGAAGAAGATCCCCAGAATTTCCTCCTGATGCATGCAATGGGACCGAATGTTTCTGGTGTTATTGGTTCTGCTGTTGCAGCGGGTATTTTACTTCAAGCTCTTGGCGGCTGATCGGAAAAAGCACTTTCTAAAAACTTTTTTTAGTAAGTAAATTAAAAAACGTTCATTTAAGGCAGTTATTTTTTGAAAAATAACTGCCTTTTTAACTTTTTTTATTTGACAACATGTTTATAAACAATAAAGTAAGTAGACTCACATTTCAAATGTACAGTTCATTCACATTTTTAATCGTGAGGCTAGATTTTATTTTTTTTTATTAGTTTAAATAACCGATGCAAAGGATTTTTTTTCATGAAAAAAATATTAATTCCGACAAAGCTGGATGCTATTGCGGAAGAGACCTTAAAGGCCAATGGTTACGACGTCGTTCAAGACAGTGACAGTGACTTAATGACATGCTGTTTAAACAATCCGGATACCGAAGCAATGATTGTCCGCAGCAACAAAATAACACCTGAAATCATAGATGTTCTTCCCAAATTAAAAGTCATTGTGCGTGCGGGTGCCGGTTACAATACAATCGATATTAAATATGCTCGCCGCAAAGGCATTGATGTCATGAACACCCCCGGGGCAAATGCAAATGGTGTTGCAGAAGAAGTTATCGGTATGGCACTTGCATCCTATCGTCACTTTATAAAGGCAGATGCAGATACCCGTGCTGGTGGCTGGTCCAAAAAATTGTTCATGAGCCGTGAAATTACAGGCAAAACAATCGGGATTGTGGGATTAGGTCATATCGGCCAACTTGTCGCAGAGCATGTCAGCGGTTTCAATATGAAAATCATAGCTTATGATCCCATCGTCTGCGCCGCAAAAGCCGAACAATTCGGAGCAAAATTGGTAGACCTGAAATACCTGTTTGCCAATGCGGATATCATTACAATGCACATTCCTGAAAATGATGAAACCCGCGGAATTGTCAACAAGGATTTGTTATCATTGGTCAAAAAAGGATGCATGCTTATTAATTGTGCTCGTAGCGGCATTATCAACGAGGAAGATTTAAGAGCCTTAAAAGCTGAAAAAGAATTAATTTACTGCAATGATGTCTATGCAGCAGACAAACCTGGCGTCAAAAGCTGTGCTGATATTGCAGATATTATGCTTCCACATCTTGGTGCAAATACAGAAGAAGCAAATTTTAATGCCGCTCAACGCGCAGCGACCCAAATTATTGAATACTTCAAGCAAGGCATTACCACTTTTGTAGTCAACAAGGATATTCCAGACGGACTTAATGTTAAATTTCAACAACTTGCCTACAAATTAGCACTCGTTGCCCGCAGTATTATCGGCAAAGACGCTCATGTCAGCCGCTTACTCTGCAGTTTTTACGGGGATTTAAATAAATACGGCAAATGGTTTATTGCACCGATCTGCAAAGCATTATCCGATAATTTTGAACAGCAACAGTCTCCAGAAGAGGCGATGGGATTACTGAAGGATCTCGGCATTAATTTGGAAATTCGTGATGTTGATTCCAATAAACGCTATGGGAATGCTATAACAATTGATCTGGAAACCGGCACAAATAAAGTCAGCTTACGCGGTACAATTATAGAAAACACATTGGTGATTTCAAGAATTGATGAATTTGATCATATTTATTTTATTCCTCAAGGAAATGTATTATTAGTTTCCTATGCCGATGGTCCTGGGATGCTTGCCTGCATTACTTCTGTTTGTGCAAAAGCCGGCATCAATATTGAAAACATTAACGCTCCCCGTGATCCAGAAGCAAAAAAAGCAATTTCAATTTTATTAACTGACAAACTTGTTTCAGAAGAAGCTGTCAAAAAAATCAAAAAAGAATTAAACGCAGAAAAAGCAGTAAGTCTGTTTATCCCATAAAATTCTGCATTTTTTATAAACTAAAAATTATCCCTCAAAAAAAAAAGGAAAAAAATATTATGACTATGACAAAAAGAAAAATTGCTCTTAAGGTTGCTGACCAAACAAACATGACCCAACATGAAGCCTTTGAAGCAGTTCAAGCCGTATTAAATGTTATTACAGATGAGTTAGCATCCGGCGGCCATATTGAATTACGTGGATTCGGCGTATTTGAAATTATTACCCAAAAAAGCCGCATCGGTCGAAATCCCAACAAGCCTGAAATCACCGTTTGCATTCCAGAACGTAAAGTTGTAAAATTCCGCGCTGGCCGTGAACTCGCCAATAAAGTAATACTCCTAAAAAAATAAAATTTTTATTCCATTCGAAAGAGATTGAATCACTACAAACGCGATACGATTTAAAATCCCGATCGCGTTTTTTCTTATAACTTTTTCAAAAAAGAATAATTTAATAAACAAAAATACAGGAGAATAAAAATGTCTGATACTCCAAAAATTCGATTCGGCTTTTTGGGTGCCGGTAGCATCGTTATTTATCGTCATGCAATTGAATTATCAACCAATCCTTATGCCGAACTCATAACAGTCTATGATCCTATTACCAAACGTGCCGAAAACTTGGCCGAAACATACGGCATGACAATTGCAAAAAGCGAAGCCGAAGTCCTGAACGATCCCACCATTGACGCAATCGTTGTCGGAACCCCAAACAGCGAACACGCTAGACTTACCATCGCGGCATTAAAAGCAGGCAAACATGTCCTTTGTGAAAAACCAATGGCCACAACTCTTAAAGATGCTGCCGCAATGATCCATACCGCAGAAAAGACCGGCAAAAAACTGATGATGGGACATAACCAGTGCCTCATGCCACCACACTTGAAAGCAAAAAAACTTCTCCAACAAAAAGTCATCGGCGACATTATGACCTTCCATTCCTCGTTCTGCCACGGCGGACCCGAAATGTGGTCTCAAGACAAAGGACCTACAACATGGTTCTTCAAAAAAGAGAAAGCCTATGTCGGAAGCATGGGCGATCTTGGCGTTCACAAAACATACCTCCTCCCATGGCTTTTTGGCAGCGATATTAAAGAAGTCGGCGCTTTTATTGATACCAAATTAAAAAAAGACGAAAAAGACCAGCCCATAACCGTTGACGATAACGCGGTATGCATTCTGCGTTTTGAAAATGGAATCACCGGTCAACTGACCGCCAGTTGGACCTATACGGCTCATGGCGACAATACAACAACTCTTTATGGTACCAAAGGCCAAATGATCCTCGGGGGCGATGACCCCAATTGTCAAGTTCGAGTCTTAATGAACAATGGCGAAGGCGCAAGCTATAAAGTCGGTGTTATGGGAACCAATGAACATCCTGTAAAGAGTGGCATTCCAGATCTATTTGTGGACTGTATTTTAGATGACATCACCCCGCCGTTTGACGGGATGAAGGGATATAAAGCCCTTGCCGCGGTTGTAGCATGCATGGAAAGCCAAGCTGAAAAACGTATTATCACCGTAAAAAATGAACTCCCAGTATAAAAGAATCACGGGCTTCATCATTTTTTTTATAAGCCCCCTAAAAGAATAAGGATTACCAAATGTCATTTTTAGATAAAAATTATTTATTACCCACGAGTACATCACGAGATATATTCGCATCCATTGTCGATTTACCGGTTTTAGATGCCCATAATCATTGTGATGTAAAAGCCCTTAGTGAAAACCAGAATTTTACGGATATATGGGATGCTGAAGCCGCAACGGATCATTATGTTTGGGAATGCCTTCGCAAATGCAATGTCCCCGAAGAAAAAATTACTGGAAACCAATACAGCAACCAGGAAAAATGGCGCGCAATGGCAGCAGTATTTGAAGATTTTGCCGGCAACCCCACTTATGAATGGATCCAGCTTGATTTGCGTCGTCGTCTAGGCATTGATCTGAAAATCAACAATGAAAACGCCGATGCCATTTGGAATCAAAGCAAAAAGCTCCTCAATTCACCGGCAAAAGCGCAGCAGCAGCTGATTAAAGAAATGAATGTTGAAACGATGTGCTCAACCGACGACCCGGTCGACACCCTGGAATATCATCAAAAATTGCAAAAAGACTCTCTGATCAAAGGCGTTGTACGCCCCACATTTCGCCCAGACAAAGCGATGAACATCTATAAACCGGAATGGAATGACTATATCACCGCCCTCGGCAAACGCTGGAATGTAAAAATAGATCATGTTTCTGATTTACTGAATGCTTTACAACAGGCTCATAACTTCTTTGCCGAAAATGGCTGTATTGCCAGTGACCACGGCGTTAATGTCCCTTACGGCTACGATGTGGATGCTAAAACGGCGGACTCTGTCTTTACAAAAGCCAGAAAAGGCGAAGTATTAAGCCATGGCGAACAAATCACCTATATGTCCTTCTTCTTAAATGAAGTTGCTGAAATGGATGCGAAAAAAAATTGGGTCTTCCAACTTCATATCGGCGCAGTTCGCGATGCTCGAAAAAGCCTCTATGACAGCCTCGGCGCAGATGTCGGTGGCGATATCTCGGACCATAATACCGATTATACCAATGCACTTTTACCGCTTCTGAATCGTTTTGACGGACGTCTCAAAATTGTGTTATATAATATGAATCCTATTCACAACGCCACCCTCGCGCAAATAACGCGTGCTTTTGGGCACACGGTCAGCCTGGGGCTAGCGTGGTGGTTAAATGATTCTTATTGCAGCATGAAGCGCCAATTAGAATACTGCGGCACGGTGGATGTATTAAGCAACATGGCGGGCATGGTATCGGATTCTCGCAAAATTTTATCTTACGGATCACGGTTTGAATTATTTCGCCGGACATTATCCAATGTTCTTGGTGAATCCGTCAATTTAGGGCAAATGCGTGAAGAGAGTGCATTGCGTTTAGCGCATCATTTAGCGTATGAGCGTCCGAAAGCCCTTTTTGGTATTTAATAATCACAACATCAGAATGCAGGGAATGCTGCATTCTGACCTTAATTTGAACATTTATGGAATACACTTATCAGGATCAAGGTGAGCGCAGTCATTTTATCAAAAATACCAAGCGTATTATTGTTAAAATAGGCACTCAATTACTTCGCAAGCCAGATCCGCAAAAACGGATTGAAGAGCTCATTGCTATTGTTGCACAATTGCGCAAGCAAAACTATGAAATAATTATTGTGAGTTCTGGTGCCATTGGCATTGGCATGACGACACTTGGCATTCAGAAACGGCCGAAAAACATTGCTCGTTTGCAGGCTTATGCCGCCGTTGGTCAATGCCATTTAATGAGGTTCTATGAATCCGCTTGTGAGAAAGCAGGTTTTCATTGTGCGCAGTTATTGCTCACTGCTGCCGATTTGCATGCGCAGGAACGTAATCTAAAGGTCACGCAATGCCTTGAAGCGCTTCTTTCAAAAAATGTAATCCCAATTATTAATGAAAATGATTCCGTCTGTGTGGATGAAATCAAAATTGGCGACAATGACACCCTTGCTGCTTATGTAGCTACGATGCTACAAGCCGATCTTACCATTTTATTAACAACAGTAGACGGTTTTCATGAATACCTTCCAGAAAAAAAACAACTTGGAAAGCGTTTCAGCACAGTCAAATCATTGAATAGCACGATTTTGAATATGGCTCGCGGAACCGATGGAAATCCCTATTCTACCGGTGGAATGATTACAAAGCTGAAAGCTGCACATATTATTACAACCTGTGGCGGAGCAATGATTATTGCGGACGGGAATCAATTCACCAGTCTTTGGGACACACTTCAATGCTGTGATATTGGAACACTTTTTATTCCATCTGAAAAACAGAAACTGCATAATCACAAGCGTTTTCTGGCGTTCTTCTCCGACACCGCCGGCGATCTAATTATCGACAAAGGCGCTCAAAAAGCCCTGTGCGAACAAAACAAAAGCTTGCTCTCCGGCGGTATTCTCGGCACTCGCGGTCTCTTTCACCGTAATGACACGGTTCGTATTTTTAATACTGACAACCAAGAAATAGCTCGTGGAATTGTCAACTTCGCATATGATGAAATGGCAAAAATATGCGGAATGAAATCCAGCGATATTGCCAGCACACTGCAGCTGAAAAATCCGCCGCATGAAGTCGTTCATAAAGACAACCTTGTCTTAACATTTTGATTTATAGAACGGACTTATCAACCATTTTCATTGTCGAAAAATATTATTATGGTCTTCTTCAATCCCTTTTCATCGGACATTCATCATATCGGCGTTTTTTCACTAGCAAATAACCCGGACGATTTTTTTTTAACAGAGGGCCTAAAACAACTGAACATCATTCCAGGTACTGATGCTATTTATTCAAAACCGGAAGGAATCGCCGTTCGCAAAATGGCTGCAACGGACGACAACCGTGTCCGAGCCTTCCATAGACTTCTCGCGAATCCTGAAATAGATCTCTTGTTAGCTGCTCGCGGCGGTTTTGGCACGACTCGTACACTAGATTATATCGACTGGCAGAAGCTCCGTCAACGCAATCTGCCAGTTATTGGCTACAGCGATTTAACGGCGTTCAATCTTGCCGCTCTGAGATACGGCTGCAATCGGCAAATACAGGGGCCCATGCTTTGCTCTCAATGGGGCAACAAAGAATATCAGTCCTATTTTATAGATAATATGCAGTCTCTAAAAAATTGTATTGATGGTGGAAAAGACCTTCTGCCCCCTTGGCATCATGCCGAAACAATAAAATCAGGGCATTGCACCGGCTATCTGATACCAGCCAATTTCACCACCCTGATGAGTCTAGCAGGAACGCCCTACTTTCCAAATTTAACAAATGCGGTTCTTCTTTTAGAAGATGTAAACGAGCCCGCTCATCATATTGATCGTATGCTTAATCAGCTTAAGCAAATGGGCATCCTTGCCCAATTATCGGGTCTTATTTTTGGTCAATTTACCATCTGCGAAGACGCCGAATTCATTCCGGAAATAATCCAAGAATATGCTGTCTATATTCACGGCCCTGTTATCTGGAATCTCCAATTTGGTCATACAAAACGCAACATAAGCTTCCCCGTGGGCAAGCTTGCAACGCTGTCGGCAGCACAAAATCAAATCACTTTAGAGCTTTCAGATTTAGAACAATATCAGCCGAAACTTTTTATCCTTCCAAGCTATCAATTACC
>JBAYAV010000004.1:0-32171 GCA_041669565.1 Lentisphaeria bacterium | reverse complement strand
CGCGCATTCTTTTTTACTGATTCCTTTCTCAATCATTTAATCGTTAAATCCTATTACAATTTTGTCTAAAATTATGAATAAAATTTTAACACTGTCCGAATTACCAGCTTGGCGGGAAGAACTGAGAAAGAAACATCATAAGCTTGTTGTTACCAATGGTGTTTTTGATATTCTTCATCGCGGTCATGCTCAATATTTACAAGATGCGGCCGCCTTCGGCGATGAATTACTCATCTGCATTAACAGTGATCGCGCCGTTCATGAGCTCAAAGGCGCCACTCGACCCATAAATCATGAACAAGACCGCGCATTTATGCTAACCAGTTTGAAATCCGTAAACGCCGTTGTTATTTTTGACAATGTCCGTGCAACCGAGGTGCTTCAACTAGCGTCACCGGATATCTATGTCAAAGGCGGCGATTATACGGAAGAGACCCTGGATAGAGAAGAATACGCCGTTCTAAAAAAAGCACAGGCTCAATTCCGCTTTATTCCATTCGTCGGCAATTTTTCCACCAGCAATATTATTCGCAGTCTGCGGGACAATACACCACTAGACGCGGCGCCTTCCACTGCTGCATCATCCTCGACGGGACTTCCGGCTGACCTCAATTTTATATTTTCTCGACGCAGCATCCGGAAATTTCAAGGCCGTCCGGTAAGCAAAGACGCCATCAACGCTATTCTTCAAGCCGGTGCAGCGGCACCCTCTGCGCGCAATATGCATCCAGAACACTTTATTGCTGTAACAGAGCCCGATATTTTGGCAAGTTTAGCCAAAATTCTGCCCCACGGGTCCTTTTTAAAAGACTCTTCCGCTGCGATTTTTGTTTGTGGGAATATCGACCAGGCATGGGATAAAAATTTATTTTATATGCTGCAGGACTGTACTGCGGCTATTGAAAATATTTTATTAGCGATACAGGCGCGTAATCTAGGCGGCTGCTGGCTCGGCGTTTATCCAAAAGGAGAACGCGTCAAAAATATCAGCGAGTTCTTTCATCTGCCCAAAAATATAATTCCCGTCAGTGCAATTGCTCTCGGATGGCCAGCAGAAGAAAAACCACCGCGCACAAATCTTACCGATTCCATGATTCACTGGAATCAGTACTGACTTATTCCGTTTCCCCGTTTTTCTACGCAAAAAAAATATTTTGTATTTTTAAATCATCGTAGACCGTAGCAAGCAAGCTTTCCGAATCCAGAAAAACGCAAAAGAACGACAATCCGGCTGGCAAGTCAAGAAAATTTAGTAAAACCTCAAAACGTTGTTGATTCCTATGCAGACAGCACTATTCGGGGTGCTGGAGTTCCTGCAGAAACAATCATACTTTCCGGGATGGCAGGGTAAAAATGTCAGTCATCAATGGATTCCTTTTTTTGCCTTGCTTAATAACAGATATTGAAGGCATACGGAAGAACCTGATAATTTAATTCTTGCCTTTCTTAAAAATCATTTAAAGGCATGAAATGAATGCTGACACCATCAAGGACAGCCCTGAAATTCATGAACTCTTCAGGAGCATCGTGAACACACAGTTCTTTGCCGCGATTAAGTTCCATTTCAAAGAATCCGTTGAAAAACACCCGGTTACCTGTCCAACGTAAAGGATTCGCCTTTAAAAGGAAAACAGCCACTTAGATCATAAAGATTTAAGCGGCTGTAAATGGTGCCCCCGGACAGATTCGAACTGACGACCAATTGATTAAGAGTCAACTGCTCTACCAACTGAGCTACGGAGACAAAAATTATTTTTTTTGCGTGGTGAATAATGTAATCACTCTTTCCTTTTTTTCAAGAGAAAGATCATTCTTTTAGGCTTTTTTCACAAAAAAAAGCGCCCCTCGATGAAAGAACATTTATCGTGGGCGGAAAAGCAGGATTCGCTGGGTAATAGCGCAGGCATTTTTCAAATCCATTTCTTTCTTTTCGTGGCCGGCGCCCCATGAATCGGAATAAATAATTTTATCGGCGGCAAAATTATAGCCAATAATCAGCCTCAGATGACCGCCGATTGCTTGCTTTAAATTGATTTCCGGCACAATACCCAAAAAAACAGACCATGCCAACGGCAGCCCCTTATCAATATTTTTTTGTATTAATTTTTTGAAATTGCGCACATCGCGGGATTTACTGCGGATTTGAATATACGTCTTCGGATCCATACTGGAAATAGTCCTCAGTACATCTATCTGATTGCCAAATTGAACAATCTCGACCTTCGGTACATCATTTCGGCGCGCCTGACGATTATAATCCCGCACCAGATGTTTTACATCATTATAGTCTTCAATCAGACAATATTCCTCGGATAAATAGACCCCCAGTTTACTACCGGCATCACCCACGGCCTCCAACATTGCATCGATCGACGTTCCTTCCTGCCTGGACGATGATGTCAGCTGCGCCAGGAGATGCTGATTCACGGTATTAATTCCAAAGTAGCGCATCACCCGTTCTGTAGCAGCCACCACGCAGTAGCCCTTTTCGCCTTGATCGACCATCGGTATATGATCAATAAAGACCGTATTATTTCGTTGTCTCACCACATTTTCAACAAGGTCTTTTTTACTTTGGATTGCGCTTCGGTCGCTATGCTGCACGGACGTTTTGCGGGGGTCCTTATTCGGATCGAATGGTTTTATTTCAAGTTGAATAAATTCCGGTCGATTCTCTTTTTTGGAGCGTCCTTTTGTCATACTGGAGCGCAAAACATAAGCCAGTCCATCTGCGATCCAGATTTGTCGTTCGATGCGCATACCCGATGCGAGTTTTCCTGTTTTGCGAACGCTGGGCTGCTTTGTTTGGGACGAAATGTGGTTCTTTATTTTATCCCGTTGATCCTCAAATTGTGCATAGGGGATATCCCCATTATCTCCGCGATTAAAGATCGATAGATCTATGCTTTTCAAGCTTCGGTCTTTATCAAAGCGAAAAAGGGCTTCGGCCAATGTCTGATCGGCAAACGTCAAATCACGCGGTGAATTTTTCCATCCGGGATAGCGTGCCTGATATCGATCTCCGGAGACCCAGCGAAAATATCGGTAGTACGGGCTATTCGCCGAGAGAAACACATCCCCATCAGCCATTTTAAAAAAGCTGCCGTCTTTTCCCAAAATAGACTCTACCGTCAAGGCAGACACCATCGAAACAGCACCAAATAACAGAAGAGCCAAAAAGATTCTTATTTTCTGCATCGTGCGTTTCCTTTCCCCTGTTCAAAACAAAATTCACTACACCAGTTTATTAAGCACCTGAGCGCGGTCGGTAATATTTCCAAAATGGCGGGATATTTTCTTTATTTCGGCAATTAATTCAATATAGAAAAGCCCCGCAGTCGGTGCGACTTTTTCATGATCCAGACGCGCCAGCTGGTTTCCTTCAAACAAATCGCAGAGGATCACGACTTGTTTTTTTAGTTTTTTTGCTTCTGCAAATTGCTCTACCGTAGATTTACGCAGCAGTTTTTTTGCCAGCCGCGCCTGTTGTGACAGCAGTTTATATAGTTTATTTAGTTCCATTTGGGTCTCTGTTCCAAGTGCTTTCTTTGTTCCATTAAAAGCATTAATAAGATTCAGCACGGATTCCGTATGATCTCCCACCCGTTCCGCATCATTGGTACAATGAATAAGCAAGGGAATGCTTTGAGCCTGATCGGGAGTAAGAGAATGCTCCATCAGACGCTCCAGATAATCGGTAATATTATGCTGCATTTCATCGATTTTTTTCTCGCGTTCCAACAAATAGGGCGCCAATTTTTTAGCCTTCTTATCATTACGGTCACTGACACGCAAAGCCGAATCGATCATTTTCCACGCGCGGGAAACCATATGCTGCAGCGCCAGCGTTGTCTGCTGCAGGGCTAACACCGGCGTTCCCAAAAGCGAAATCGGCAGTTCCTGAATTTTCTTTTTCCCAGATTTCAGCGGGATTACTTTTTCGCAGATCCGTGCCAAAAAAGGAATTGCGGGAATCAGTATCAGAGTTGTGCAGACATTAAAAACCGTATGGGCATTCGCAATCTGCCGTGGCAGACTGCCGGATGCGCTTATTTTGCTGACAACCGCGAAAAAGAAGGGCACTTCTTCTCCCGGCCAAGGGACCGCAAAAGAAAGAATCGTAAGGACCACGCCAATTACATTAAATAAAGTGTGCGCCAACGCGGCCTGTTTTCCAACACGATTTGCTGTTATTGCCGCCAGCTGGGCGGTTACAGTAGTACCGATATTACTGCCTAACACAAGCACAACAGCCGTATAAATATTAATCAGCCCGCTTCCGCCCATTGCAATGATAATACCAGTACAAGCCGAACTGCTCTGAATTATCATTGTTGTAAATACACCAATAAACAGCGCTCCCAAAACCTTCATCATCGGCATCCCTGCGCCAGCAACAATTGGTGCACAATCGAAAGATGCAAACGCATTCCGAAAAATTGGATTTTCAGCCAACACCCGCAATTCGCTGCCCATTTTTATCATACCAAGAAACAGCAGTCCAAACCCAACAATGGCTTCTCCCCAATGCTGCACCTTCAAATTCCTCACAAAAAGCATACACACGCCGATAATAATCGAGGGCATCACGACCCACGAGATATTAAAAGCAACCAGCTGAGCGGTTATCGTAGTACCGATATTTGCACCGAAGATAATTCCGATCGACTGCACCAATGAAAGCAATCCGGCATTAATAAAACCGATAACCATCGTTGTTGTCACACTTGAGGACTGCACAACCGCGGTCACCACAGCGCCTGTTGCAATTGCGGTGTAGCGATTTGAAGTAAACAGCCCCAAAATATTTTTCATTTTTTCGCCGGCACTTTTATGCAGTCCATCGGACATCATTTTCATACCGAAAACAAAAATTGCCAGCCCGCCCAAAACATTCAGCATTAACATTAGCATCTGCTATTCTCCGTTATTAATAACAAGGAAGACAAACCAAGAAAGGACTATTCGAAGTTTGTAATTACCATTTTTTTTTTGCAAAAACAGGACAAAGGAATCTCTATTATAGGATTCTCTTTTTTTCCTTTTTTTTCTGATATATATCTTTTATAAAATCAGGCGGCACATCAATTCCGATACTATTTTTTTGATAGCATTTTACATATTCTCGGATTTCATTTTCTGTCAAATCAAAGCATTTCAGGAACATTCGGACATCTTTCAGAATACTTTCGTTTCGTTCGGGTGCCGTGAATTCTTTAACGGTAGCCAGATCCAGCCACAGCACAGACATCTCGCCGGCGGCATTCAGCTTCCACATAAAATTATCATAATGCGCTCCGCCGTGAAGATATCCCGCATTATGTAAATAGGCTAAATATTGGAGATTTTTACGAATAAAGGCATCCTGCAGCATTTTTTCAGCATTGTTCATGGATTTATGAACAAGCACACGTCCTGATTGATAGTCTTCGGCAAAACGCGAGATAAAAAAAGCCGACCGGAGCCAAAAACCGAATCGTTTTTCTCCGAAGGCCAGAACTTTAATTGCGGGGATACCCAGATTTTCTGCCGTGATAAACCCCTGCCCCTCACGATAAGCTAATGAATACCGCAAAAAATATCGTATCAGGCGCTGCTCATTATAGGCCTTATAGGCAATAAACCCGCCGCCATATTTTTTCGGGACCGCAATTTTATAAACGCGTTTATGTCGCGTTTTCCAAATGACTTCTTTTTCCAAATGGTCCTTATTCTTTAAAAACCATTCATAACCCGATTGAAATTCCGGATTTATATAAGACCACGTCCGAAAAAAAGAAGCTTGACGCATTTCATTTATCACAACACCATCCTAATCAAATTTATACTCTGCCATTATTCTTTATTCATTTATTTTTATAATATAATTCCTTATCCGAACTTTTATAAAAAAAAGAATCACAAACCGCTTTTTTATCCTTTTCAAAATCCGGCTTCCATTCTTGTTTTTTCGCCAAAACGAAACCACCGCTCTTTTCAAGGTTCTTCTTTTGAAACAATTGAATTTTAACAGACAAGAACTAAATTGTAATAAGAACACTTATCTTTACTGAAGCAATAGAACAAAATAATTCAAAGACATACCATGCTTACACAAACTCCTTCCCCCGAAAGTTCCAATGTCTTTTATCAAGGCGATCTTTTAACATTCACCCTTACCGATATTCCCCAAAACACCGAAGGAGAAGCCTTTCTAAGAACAAGCCTCGGCGCTGGAAAAATCCTCCGACAAGAAATTATTGACGAGGTCGAAAAACAAACCACGCCATCCGGGAAAGAATGGCATGATCTTCCGATGACATGCCGTAACGCCAATACCTATACAACCACCTTGCCCCTACATGAAGTTGGATTCTTTTATGCAAAGGCCTATTTTTTACCAAAAGACACCGGCATGCCCATTTGGCCCGAAGGCGGCAATACAAAAATAAAAATCGAACCCGCCATAACCTTCAGTCAAAATAATATCTACAATGCCTTTGTCCGCCAATTTGGACCTCATTCGTCCCCCCCCCAAAAAAACGAACAAGAACAAAAAGCAATCGAATATCTCGATGCCAAAAACTATAATGTCATTCCACCCTCTGGAACCTTCCTGGACCTCGGTAAAAAATTGGATTTCATTATCCGCGATCTGGGTTTCCGAATTATACAACTTCTCCCCATTCAGCCAACACCCACAACCTATGCGCGAATGGGCCGATTCGGGAGTCCCTTTGCACCGCGCGACTTCTTTTCGGTCGATCCGGCCTTGGCCATCTTTGACCGAAAACACACCCCCTCCGAACAGGCCCAGTTGCTCTTTCAAAATATCCACAGCCGCAAAGCCCTTGTTTTTTTAGATATTCCAATTGCGCATACCGGCTGGGCCTCCCGTTTGCAAAATCACCACCCCGAATGGTTTGTCCGCACAGAAAAAGGCGACTTTGTCAGCCCCGGCGCCTGGGATGTTGTATGGGCCGATCTCTGCAAATTAGATTTTAGTAAGCGCGCGCTTTGGCAATATCTCGCCGATGTTTTTTTACAATGCTGTCGTCAAGGCGTGGATGGGTTCCGTTGTGATGCCGGTTATATGATTCCTCTTAAAGCGTGGAAATATTTAACGGCGAAGGTTCGTCAGCAGTATCCAGACACCATCTTTTTTCTAGAGGGGCTTGGTGGGGACATCGAAATTACCAAGAACTTATTACAGGAAGGCAATCTCAATTGGGCCTATTCCGAATTATTTCAGATTTATTCTTCCGAGGACATCACCAAGTATGCCCATTTTTGCCAGCAGTTTTCCGATGAGACTGGCGCGTTAGTAAATTTTGCAGAAACGCATGACAACGACCGCCTAGCGGCGCGATCCAAGAATTGGGCTGCTTTGCGCACGGCATTATCCGCGCTTTTTGCGCCAGCGGGCTGTTTTGGAATTGCCAATGGCGTGGAATGGCTGGCCACCGAAAAGATAGATGTCCACGAGGCACCATCCCTAAATTGGGGCGCGACGGAAAATTTATGCGCGCATTTGCGTTCTCTTAATTTTCTACTGCGGTTTCATCCCGCCTTTCAAGCAAAGACAAAACGACTGCCCCTCCCTGATTCCACCTCCAAATTGGCGGTCGCGCTTCTTCGCATCCCCGCCGACCCAAAATTTAAAGTTTTGGCAATCATCAACACCAGCGACACCGAAGCCACCGAATATCACTGGTCTCCCGATTCCTTTTCTGCTCCGAACAATCAATATCAAGATCTGTTAAGTTCTCAGACAAAAACAATCCTGCCGGAGAACAACCTTCTGCATCTAAGCCTCGCCCCCGGCGAAGCACTCTGCTTGTCTGTCATTGCGATTCAAAAAAAGGAAGGGCCCTTTCCGACACTTTCCAGCAACCACGTACAGTCCTACAAAGCACTCATCTTAAATACTATCGTTGCCACTAGCAGCTATCATGAAATATCCCAACAAGAATTCGATCATTTCTTTCAACTCTTAATTCAGTCCCCCAGAGACTTCCTGGCGCAATTATATACGACGGGGAACTATGTTCCCATTCTCGAATGGCTGCCCGAATCCGATTCCACTAGAACGACCATTATTCCACCAAAACATATGCTGTTGATTCGCTATAAAAAGCCTTTCAAAGCCGCGATCATGTTCCACGGGCACTGCCTGGGACAAAAGTTTTCTCTGCCGACTCCCAACACCAAATTTCACTTCGCGCTATTTTGTCATTTTCCGCATACGGACAAAAATGAAACCGCTACCCTTGAGCTACTAGCGTACCCATCCATGTCCACCGCGCGGTTAAAAGCCCCCCTTCTTTTATGCGGAAAAGCCACCTCTGCCCAAGTATCACTGCACCTGTCCGAACACGAAATCAAGCCCGAGCACTGCGGTTTGCTCACCACTAATCTCGGTGGCTATAGCCTCTGCCGGGCAGAGTGGGGAAAATTATACAGCTCTTACGATGCCATGCTGGCCGCCAATTTTTCGGATGACGTCCCGGTAGATCGTCTCATCGGCTTAACCCATTGCAAAATATGGGTCATCCAGCATGCTTTTTCGCATGAATTAAACAAAACCTGCCAGACAGACTTTTGTCAAATAACCCCCGAACAACTGCAATGGAGTTTTATTATTCCCGGAGATATGAGCCAAAATATTCCCATTCGAGTTCTCTTGCATCTGCATAAAGAACGAAACGCCATTTCACTGCAAATCATTCGAGATTCCCCAGCTGCTATGGAAGACTGTCCCTTCCCCTGCGATAAAAATTCGGCAGTGACCATCACCATACGCCCCATCATTGATTACCGCGTCAATCATAACCATACAAAAGCATTTGTTGTAGCTGAAAACCACTTTATTCAATCTTTGGTCCCACAGCCGGACGGCTTTACCTTTACGCCGGACCCAAACACGCATCTCCAAGCAACCATGAACGGCGCCCAGTATTTTCAAAAACCAGAATGGCAATATCAATATCATCACGCCATCGATGCCGAACGCGGATTGGAAGCCAGCGGCGACCTCTTCAGCCCTGGCTATTTTTCGAGCAAGCTTACTCCCGACAAACCGATTCAGCTTGATACCATCATCGACGCGAACAATAAACCGCCCTTCCTTTTTCCGAGAGAAGACACCATTCCCGCCGAAACTCCCGCCATGTCCGGAACACCAGAGCAATTGCTTATGCAGGCAATGGATTGCTACATCTGCCGCCGCGATAAATTCCACACCGTCATTGCCGGCTATCCGTGGTTTCTGGACTGGGGACGCGATACCCTCATTTGCCTCCGCGGCATGATCGCCGCCGGCAAAGAAGAAATATCCCAAGAAATCATCCAGCAGTTTGCCAGCTTTGAAGAAAAAGGAACCATCCCAAATATGATTCGCGGCAAGGATGTCTCCAATCGTGAAACCTCCGATGCGCCACTGTGGCTCCTTACCGCAGTCAACGATTTCATCCTCGCCTTTCCAAAAAACAATATTCTTGAAGCGGACTGCGGCGGCAAAACATTACTGGAACACCTCATTTCCATTGTTGAATATTACAAAGACGGCACGCCCAACGGCATCTATATGTGCCCCAAAACAAGCCTGATATTCAGTCCGTCTCACTTTACGTGGATGGACACCAATTATCCCGCAGGATCACCGCGAAAGGGCTACCCCATTGAAATCCAGGCTCTTTGGTACGCCGCACTCACTTTCCTATTTAAAATTACCAAAGAAGAGCGCTATCAAAAGCGAGCAATGCAAGTTCGGTCTTCCTGCCAAAAATTATATACAAAATACCCCCAGATTGGTCTATCGGATTGTCTGCATGCCTCTGCTGGAATGTCTGCGGACATTGCGACGCCCGATGACGCCTGCCGGCCCAATCAGCTGCTGGCCATCACTCTGGGCTTAATTCAATCCCAGCCCATACAGCAGCAAATACTTCTTGCCTGTCAGCATCTTCTTTTTCCTGGTGGGATACGCTCCATCGCCAAACGCCCCGTAACCATCCCGCTTGAAATAAAATTTCACGACAAGTTATTAAATGATCCTCTTTCGCCCTATTGTGGGCAGTATCTTGGTGATGAAGACACCCACCGCAAGCCGGCCTATCATAACGGCACGGGCTGGGGCTGGCAAATGCCGTCCTATTCCGAAGCTCTGATCATGACCTATGGAAAATCAACGGCAGCAACTGCGCGTTATTTTCTAGAGTCTGTTCGTGGAGAGCTTCGTAGCGCCTGTCTGGGGCATCTCTCTGAAATTTATGACGGAGATACGCCACATACTCCGCGGGGATGCCCCGCGCAAGCATGGAGTGTCTCCGAATTCTATCGAATTTTAAAAATGCTAAAAAACGACTAAGCAAATTTTCTGAATGGGGGATCTTTTTACGAAGGGATCCAGAGTTTGACATACCTGAATTCTTCCCTGTTCTCTATAGAACAAAAACAAAAACCTTTTTTAAAAATATTATAGGTGTGTTGATTTGATTTTTATCGGTATAACAGTGATGTCCCCGTTCCGACGTCTTGGTGGAAGGGTACAGAGACGCACGGCCGTGCGTCTCGACGAGAAAATCTTCAAAATAACGTGATGTTTGAATTATTGTAGGGGCGGAATATTTTCCGCCCGTTCTTGCACGGCCACTGATTTTTATATACGTACGTCGACAAGACAACCGATGTTTAAAATCAAAAACGACGCACGGCCGTGCGCCGCTACGAGAAAATCTTCAAAATAACGTGATGTTTAAATTATTGTAGGGGCGAAATATTTTCCGCCCGTTCTTGCACGGCCACTGATTTTTATATACGTACGTCGCCAAGACAACCGATGTTTGAAATTAAAAACGACGCACGGCCGTGCGCCGCTACGAGAAAATTTGCCGAAAAAATCGTGATTTGATTTTGGGCCCGACGACGAGGAGCATACCCTCAGGTATGAGACGAGGTTGGCGACACAAAAAGCATTCACGAGAATCAGGCAAATGTAAAGGTTATTTCTGAACAGCCCATTAGCCCGATATCTTCGGTCAATCGAGAGAACCGATTTACTGCATATTGAAACAGAATATTTTGTTTTTTACAACCGGCATTTCTAGAATAGATCCAGCAGATCAAGCATTTTTCGAAGAATGATATCACCAGCTGCCGGCTTCAAGTGGCTGCCGCGACATAGAATTGCCTCATAACCGCCAAAAGAAAAAGCATCCGAACACGGCACATAGCCGATATTTCCATTACTCATCATGGCGATAAGTATTTCACCGGGCTGCCCCTCCTTCAGGCGCAGGCCATATTCACAAAACGGCTGCCACGGCGCCGCACAAATATAAAAATCGCCCACATGATAAATATCCACACTGCACGATAATTCGTTCAAACTGCCCTGTTGTTTTTCCAACAGCTGCCGATCCCTCGCATGCCACATTTCCGGCGTCCATGGCTCGATTCCCGAAGCAAGCAGCTTTTTATCCCTTTCAAGCATTGCCGCATCCGGATGCCGAAGTGGCACCTTGCAATCCTGATATCGATGTGCCAAAATTATCTGATCCGAAAAAACCGCATCCCTCAAGGCATTTTCCGATGCTTTTGCCAATGCCGCGCCCATCTCTTCGATTTTCACATCCTGGTTCAAATTACTATAATCAATCTGCGTGACATCGCCACAGGCACCATTCAAGAAAACAAGAATAAAATCTTCTCCATAAATTTTTTGTAAGGATTTTTGCCAAAAGGCGCAGAAATCTGGTGAAAATTGATTCTTCATTTCAACGGTGGAATGGCAGGTAAAATTTCCGATCATTCCCTTTATGTTCTTTTCACCGTCCCGAAACGCGATCAATTTAATTTCAGAGTCTGTTGGGCCAGCAGGGCAAATATTATCCGGTGAGCCCTTCACCGGAAACGTGCGATGCGAGCCATCTTTTTGAACCCAACGACGATTAAATGCCCAGCCGGGGCACTCTCCCGAAACACAGGCCATCGATCCGACTTCGCGCTCCCGCCACGCCTGCTCCACCGCTTCTGAAATTTTTACCGCGATAGTATGGCAGTAATCCAAATCGATTTCGGTACCCAACACACTATTCGCGGGACCGCCGCTATGCGTATGACTGGCCGAGATTAAAATTTGGCGCGGTGAAAAAACCTTTATATTCCCGCAAATCAGCTTACGGGCTTCGGCAACAGTCTCGTTTGTGATGGACACTGAATCAACGCCCACTATTGCAAAAAGTTCTTTCCCATTATCAAGAACAACCGCACGCGCTTTTAGGGGCTCACGAATTCCAATAGAAATACGCGGCGTAAAATCACCAGGGATCGGGGCTCCAATTGCAGGCGTGATATCGGTTGTCGCAAATGCACCTCGAATGGTCATCACTATCTTCCCTTTTATTTATAGAATCATTTAATCCGATTGAAAAATCATGATATTTTTTTCAAGACCAGCGCCACACGACTAGGAATATACAACTTTATATAATTATTCCGGGTTTGATTTTCAACCCGCATTTGTGTTGTCCATATCTGATTCTTCTGAATTCTGTCCTGGCCGCCGAATTCTGCAGCATCACTGCTAAGAATATACTGATAGTTTCCGTCTGGGACAAGCAGTTCATAATCAACATAAGACTCACCGTAGTGAAAATTGAAACAAAAGATAAAGCCAGCGCGCTCGAAAGCAATTATTTTTGCGCCGCTGTCTATTTTTAGCAACTGCGTTTTACTACCGTAAAAGAGATCCTCTGGGTGCAACAACGCCAATGCGGCATGATCAAAAACCAGTAGCGAATGAAATTTCAAATCAGGATTATCCGCCAAATCCCAGCGACGCAATGCAAATTGGCAGGACCAGCCATTACCCTCACGCGGAAAATCGATCCACTCGGGATGCCCAAATTCATTTCCCATAAAATTCAAATAGCCGAAGCCCGCTGTTGCCATCGTTAATAAACGAGACATTTTATGCAAGGCCATCCCCCGATCCACAAGGACATTGTCTATATTATTCTGCATCGCATAATACATCGACGCACCAAGACAACGAAAAAGAAAAGTCTGACCACCCACAAGAGACTGATCATGACACTCCACATAACTCAGCGTCTTTTCATCCATTCGACGATTTGTCATCTCATGCCAGAGTTCATCCATATTCCAATCTTCGTCATGTTCGTCCAACAGCTTAAACCAGTAATCCGTAACGCCCATCGCCATTCGATAATCAAACCCGCAGCCACCCTCTTCAACCGGAACAGCCAGCCCGGGAATTCCACTCACATCCTCCGCTATCGTAATCGCATCCGGACGATATTTATGAATTGCAGCATTCACTAATGACAAATAAGCGTACGCATCCCACGAAACATTATTGTTAAAATAATCATCGTAACCGCCAAAAACATGATTCAGGCCATGATCCCGATATAGCATGCTCGTGATGCCGTCAAATCGAAACCCATCTAAATGAAACTCCTCCAGCCAATAAATACAATTCGAAGCTAAAAACCGCGCGACTTCCTCTTTGCCGTAGTTAAAACAACAGGACCCCCACGCCTCATGTTTTCCCTCCGCTCCCGGCAAAAAGAACTGCGCCGAATCTCCCGCAACCGTCGCCAGCCCCTCCAGTTCGTTGCTGGCGGCGTGAGAATGCACAATATCCATAATTACACGCAGGCCCATGCCGTGAGCAGTATCCACTAATTCCTTGAAATCTTCGGGGCTGCCAAATAAATCACAGACTGCATAAAAATTGGTCACATGATATCCGAAAGACGCATAATACGGATGCTGCATAATGGCCATCAGCTGCACATAGTTATATCCACCAGCCGCAATCCGGGGCAAGACATTCGCCGTAAATTCACGAAAAGTACCAACTTTTTCTTCGTTTTGAGCCATCCCGACATGCGCCTCATAAATCAACGGAGAAAACGGCATCGGAGGAACCGAATTTTTCCATTGGAAGATCGGCCGAGAGCATTCTTCCGCATTAAAATTGACATTTTCCCAGAGATTTCTACTGTTGCGGACAACGCGTTTCGCGCTGCACGGCAGGCGCCATCCAGACCCTCCCGGCCATTTAATAAAGAGCTTATACTGCATTCCGTACGAAAAAACAGGCCCCGCAAAAGAGCCCTCCCAGCAGCCGTTTTCCGTCCGCTTTAGGGAAAATTTTTCTTCTTCCTGCCAGTCTGAAAACTCTCCAATCAGCGTAACCGAAGTAGCATTCGGGAGCCATTCTCGAAAGACCCACCGGCCATCGGCAAGCCGATGCAAACCAAATTCATGATGCCAATTGCAGAATTCAATTAGGCTTTTACCGTTGAGCCAGTCCGCCCTGCGCTGTTCTACAAATTTTTTGCGTGCTTCAACAATCGGCCAATACTTTTTAAGCCATTGATCTTCAGACCATGAACATGGATCATTTTTAATGCGCGGTATTACGGCTACGGACATTTCTGACACAGGCATATTTACTCCCCGATTTAAGCAACCGAATGGACACCAATATTAATATTTTTCTATAAAAAGTATATTCTTTGTACTATTTTTATAAAACTAACGTTCTAGGGAACGCAAAAAAAGAACCCCTTTTCCTAGGTTTCTCTAATCTTTATTAAATTTAAAGCAACAACGAAAAAATACAACTCAGCGCAAAACTTTATCCCAGCCAATAAAGGCTCTCGCGGGACTCTTTTTTTGCCAAGGATTCCACACGAATATCCAGCTTTTTTGAACACTCGAGAACCCGATACTCATTTAAAACCATCCAAAGAGATTCGTTCTTCTATGACAATCACACTTTAAGGGGCTGTAAAAAAATGAACTTGACAATTTGCCGAAAAAATCGTGATTTGATTTTGGGGCCGACAACGAGGAGCATACCCTCAGGTATATGACAAGGTTGGCAGCACAAAAAGCATTCACGAGAATTAGGAAAATGTAAAAGTTATTCCGGAACGGCCCCTAAGCACAAAGGAGCCCTTTAAACAGCAGAGACGTATGAATTTATCCAAACAGAAAAAAGATATCATTATCACAAAAAATAACCCCACCAGACAATGAATATATCATATTACGAAAAAGCACGATGTGACTTCTTTTATTTTATACGAATGTTTTTTAGAACTCTTTTAAAATATTAAAGAAGCACTATATTATAAGACTAATTATTTTTAATCATATTTTATACTTGCATATAGGATGCTTTACAGGAGATCTAAATGGCAAACTCAGCAATTGGAACAGAATCTTTTGCAACAGAAGCAAAAAAGGACATCACGAAAAAGATACGCATTGCATTAATTGGCTGCGGCGGAATTAGCGCCTCACATATTAATGCGATGAAACAAATACCTGAAATTGAACTCGTGGCGGGATGCGATATCAACCCCGAAAGACTCCTTTGGTTCACCGAACAAACCGGCATAACCGCAGTCTATGAAAACTGGGATGACATGCTAAAAGAAGAAAACATTGATGCCGTCGATGTCTGTACTCCCAATGGCGTACACTGCCCCGCCGTTTGTGCTGCTCTCGAATGCGGTTGCCACGCCATTACCGAAAAGCCAATGGCCATGAATCCCACCGAATGCAAAAAAATGATCGACACTGCAAAAAAAGCAAATAAGTTGCTCTGTGTCGGATTTCAAATGCGCTATCATCCGGCTGCCGAAATGTTTATCCGTGCCTGCGAAGCCGGAGACATCGGTGATATTCTCTATGTCAAAGTACACGCATTGCGGCGGCGTGGCGTCCCTAATTGGGGCGTATTCGGTCAAAAAGATTTACAGGGCGGTGGCCCACTGATCGATATCGGCGTGCATATGATTGAAGCCGCGCATTACTGCATAGGAGAACCGAAGCCCATTTCCGCCACTGGAAATTGCTGGACATACATAGGAAATAAGTCCTCAAACGTTGTCAGTTGCTGGCCCAATTGGGATCACAAAACCTACACCGTCGAGGATCTTGCCGTCGGCCATATCCGTTTTGAAAATGGCGCCATCATGCAAATTGAGTCCTCCTTTTGCGCACATATTGAGCACGACATGCAGTATTTTGAAATTATGGGGACAAAAGGCGGATTTAATTTCGACACGCATGCTCTTTATACGGATCATGCTGGAACGATGTTCAATGCGGTTCCCGGATTTTTACCGGATGTCTCATTTGGCCAATTGTTTATATACAAGCTGCAAAATTTTACGGATGCCATTTTAACGGGCTCCCCGTTGCGTTGTCCCGGAGAAGAAGGCATGACCGTTCAAAAAATTCTGGATGGCATTTATCGTTCTGCGGACAAAAATGGGGCCGAGGTTCCGATTGTCTAAAGAGCAAAAGCGTTTTTTTACTCACGAAGTCGCTGCTTTGAAAAAAGTGGCATGGCTATTTTTTTTACAAATTCCGGACGCATTGGTTTTTTAGCCAATGCGCTATTCCTTTTTTTATGATTTCTAAAAACACCCACTTTTTTAATTCAGACAAGATTCTTTTTGAGCGCGCGCTCCAAAAAATGCATCAGATTCCCATCGATCAACAGCGAGAGGCACCAGACAGCTGGGAAGCTCAGCGTTATGAAACAACGCTGAATTCAAGTTGTGGACTCAAAGGGCCTGGAACCTACAAAAAGACGCGGCAAAGCACATTGATTTTAGAACCATCCGATTCGCCGGGATGGTGGTTTGACCGTACCGATATCGAACAACAGCTTCCCATTCGCGTTTCCACGCGAAATGTCTGGGATACACAACGAAACATCACCTTAAAAAGCGGATTTCCCAACAACTACGTCCGCATGGTCGAGCATATCATTTCCCAAAGACTTGGCATGGGGTTAGACAATCTTGTCATAAAAATGGAGAATGGCGACCCGCCACTCTTTAATGTCGGTAGCATGCCCATTGTAGAAGCCATTAACAAAGTAGGCATCCGAGAAAACAAAAAGCGCCCGCTGACATACTGGACGGTCAAAAACCCCATCGTTATCATGAATAAAAAACAGGACGGTTTTTTATTTTTAGAACCAGAGATGAAAAAACCCGGGCTTCTTTCCTGCGACTGCGCCATTGATTTCCCCAACGTTATCGGTCAGCAGCGCATTCTCTTTGATCTTACCAAACAGATTTACGAATACGGCGCACAAGCACGAACGAATTGTTCTCTGGAGACGGTAATATTTGTCAAAACCGTCGGAAAACTATTTTCCGATTTTCGAAATCTAGGTTATAATTGGAAGAACATTCTTATAGCCGGGAAAAAATCCTACTGGAACACCCCCGCGCTTCTTTGCAATCAAAAATCTCTTGAAGCTGTTTGGCATCGGGCCTGCCTAGATTTAATTGCGGCTCTGTCATTACAGGAGACGGGTCGTCTCTGCGGGAAAATTACATCCTATAAAGCCGGTCACGCTCTTGATGTCGAGCTCATGACGCTGCTTCTAAGGCATGATCTATTGATTCCATACCAATTTTAGTTCTTTCATTATGTCACAATTAAAAAATCGCATCCATTTTTATCACAATTTATCAACGCTGCTTGATGCGGGGCTATCGTTAGACCACGCCTTACGGCAGCGTTATCCGAAGCCCTTTTATAAAATTTCTGAACGCATGCGTCGTTCTCTACAAAATGGCGCGCAATTCAGTGAAGCGATGAAAGAGAGTGGTCATTTTTCAAATTTTGAGTGCAATTTAGTTGCAGCCGGCGAGACGGGCGGGCATCTTCCGAGCATTTTAGCTTCTTTGGATAGCTGGTTTACTCAATCCATGAAATTGCGTCAAAAAATAATAAACGGCATGATGCTGCCCCTCTTCATCTTTGTTTTTTCATTACTGATTATTGCTGTCATTGATGTTTTTGCCAAGCACGTACCGCCTGCTCAAGCAATGGTTGCCACCTTACTGCGAATTGGAATTCCCGCACTCATTCTCCTTTTCTTAAAATTTTTTGTTTCCTGTTTTTGGCATACAGCTTTTATGGGTCATTTAATTGAGCCGATTCCTGTTTTTGGGTCTCTTCAGCATAAGTTAGAGACCGCGCGTTTTTTCAAGTCCTTCAGCATTTGCATGAGTTCCGGCATTCCTATTCAGCGAAGCATCCGCCTTTCGGCCAATTGCTGTAAAAATGCCGCCTACGTCAATCGGTATCTGCGTTTAATTCCCCTCATTCAAAACCAGGGAAAAACATTCTGTGATGCGTTCAATGAAATTCAAAATAGACGTGACACATACTCGCCAATACCAGCCATGCTGAATACCGGCGAAGTTTCCGGTCAGCTGGATGTTTTTTCTGAAAGGATCAGTAATCTCCTTACCAATGAAGCATCACAGCTTCTAGAAAAACTCGCCTTTTTCGTCCCGCAAATTTTTTATCTGGCAATTATGATTTATATTGCAATCCAAATTATCACCCTTTTTAGCAATCTTATCATCGACCCCATAAAAGAACTCCTTTAAATAAAAGAATAAAATCATGACAAAAAATCTCCCCCATTATCAATCTGAAGATTATCCCTTCGCGCCGCATTATCATACAACCAAAGACAATTTGCAGCAGCATTACCTTGATGAAGGCGAAGGATTCCCCACCGTTATGCTGCACGGAAATCCAACCTGGTCTTTTCTGTTTCGAAATCTCGTCACCGAATGTTCGAAACACGGCATCCGCTCCATCGTGCCCGATCACATTGGCTGTGGATTATCTGAAAAGCCGCAGAAATGGTCCTACACCCTCGAGAATCATATCCAAAACCTGGAGCACCTTATTGATCATGAATTAAAATTAGAAAAATTTGATCTCATAATCCATGACTGGGGCGGTGCCATTGGAATGGGATATGCAACGCGTCACCCCGAAAAAATTCGCAAAATAATCATTATGAATACGGCCGCATTTACATCCCAGGACTGCCCGCGCCGCATCGCCATTTGTCGCTGGCCCATTATTGGCTCGTTGCTAATGCGCGGGGTCAATACCTTTGTTGAGATGGCCCTTCGGATGGCACCGGCAACCACGCTTTCCCCGGAGGCAAAAAGGGGCTTCCGTTTCCCCTATCAAAACTGGCATGATCGCGTTGCTGTCCACGGCTTTGTTTTAGATATTCCCCTCAAAAAGACTCATGTCAGCCGCAAAACACTTCAGGATATCGAAGATAAGCTCCCCCTCCTCGCTTCTAAAAACATCTATATCTGCTGGGGAATGAAAGACTTTTGCTTCCACGAAAGTTTTTTAAGAAAATGGCAAAAATTCTACCCCAACGCAAAAACCGATGAGCTCGAGAATGTCGGTCATTATCTTCTTGAAGATGCCCCACAAATCATTTTTCCTAAAATCATCGATTTTCTTACTCAAAAGTCCTAAAAGAGAATCGGAACTTAGTCCCTCTTTGCGGTGTCTAATGAAAAGTAATTTTTTAACTCAATAAAATCACTTGCTTCTAAATAACAGGAGGATTCGCCATGTTTTTTTGGGGACTCGATCCACTTTATCTTATTCTGGCTATTCCTGGATTAATTATAGCGGGCATTGCTTCCGCCATGGTTAAATCCACATTTAACAAATACAGCAAGATCCAATCACGCGGCGGCATGACTGGTGCGCAAGCTGCCTATGCAATGCTGCAACGCTCCGGCATCACCGATGTAAAAATTGAACGGATCAATGGGTTTCTCAGTGACCACTACGACCCCGCAGCCAAAACGCTCCGGCTTTCCTCGAACGTCTATGACTCAAAATCTCTTTCCGCCATCGGCGTTGCCTGTCACGAAGCCGGCCATGCTCTCCAGCATGCCGATTCTTATATTTGGCTGGGAATGCGGACTTTTCTAGTACCAACGGCCAGCATCGGCAGCAACTTTTCGTACATCCTTTTTATTATCGGGTTATTTGCTCACAGCATAATCATGCTGAAGCTCGCCATTCTTATGTTTTCTGCAGCAGTTCTTTTCACCATTATTACGCTTCCGGTCGAATGGAACGCCAGCGCACGTGCAAAAATAGCGATGGTAAATTGCGATATCGTCTCGCCTTCCGAAGCAAATGATGCCGGAAAAGTACTCAATGCCGCCTTTATGACTTATGTCGCTGCCGTGATCAGTGCCATCATGACACTGCTTTATTTTTTAATTCGTTCCGGCTTGCTTGGCGGAGGCGGAAAGGACAATTAAGACTATGAAATTATCCGATTTAGAGCCCTATTTAAAAACCCGCTGGCTCGGAAGACGCGCCATCTTTGCCGAAGAACTCGCATCCACAAACAAAACCGCTATGGAATTGGGAGCCGAGGGCGAAGCAAAGGGCCTCATTATAACTGCTGAAAAACAGACCGCCGGACGCGGACGACATGCACGAACCTGGCACTCCCCCGCAGGATTGAATTTATACTTGTCTCTTTTAATTCGACCATCCCTACAGCAATACCGAATTCCAGAATTAGCAATGCTTACCGCAATAGCGTTACGACAGGCCATTCTCAGCATCGAGCCCGATTTGCCCATTGGACTTAAATGGCCCAATGATCTGTGGGTCCAACAACGAAAAGTCAGCGGCATTCTGTGTGAAGCAGCCAGCACCCAAAAATTCGGCCTGCATACCGTCGTCGGCGTCGGCTTGAATATTAACAGCACCCTGGAAAATTTCCCCGAAGAACTGCAAAACACCGCCACATCACTCAAAATAGCAACTGGAAAAAACTACTCCAGAGCAAAAATTCTTGCCGCATTTCTGAATATCTTTGAAAAACAATACGACCTGTGGGAAAACAGTATTCACTTTGACCCCTTTATTAAAACCTGGAATTCACATGATATCCTTGTCGGCAGACAAATAGAACTTTGTCAAAAAGACAATATCATAAAGGGAACTGTTTTAGGAATTTCGCAGGATGGTCGGTTGCAATTACGCAAAGAGGACCAGACAGAATGCCTGATTAATGCCGGCGATGTCCATATTTTAGGGGCTGTAAAAAAATAACTTGACAATTTGCGGAAAAAATCGTGATTTGATTTTGGTGTCGACGACGAGGAGCATACCCGTAGGTATATGACGAGGTTGGCGGCACAAAAAGCATTCACGAGAATCAGGCAAATATAAAGGTTATTTCTGAACAGCCCCTTAGTACAAAAGTAATCCTTTCACGATTACCCACGCCGTTTGAATTTACAGAAATTATTTTAACAAGAAACGCCCACTGCCTTTTTATAGGAAGTGAGCGTTTTTCCTTATAACAGACATCAAAAGGCGCGTACCCACGCCGCTTTCAGAGCTCCATTTCGGCATTTATTGCAGCAGCAGCTTTCCGTGGATCTGCCGCTTTCAGTACGGGGCGTCCGCAGACAATAAAATGCGCCCCCGCCAAAGCCGCTTCGCGCGGCGTCATAACACGCTTTTGATCCCCCACAGCAGAGCCAGCGGGACGGATTCCCGGGACCACCGTCAAGAATTCACGCCCGCAATTCTGTTGAATTAGCTGAATTTCCCGTGCCGAGCAGACAACACCAGCAAGGCCGGCATCATGCGTCAGTTTTGCCAAACGGACAACCTGCTCTGCCGGCGAGCACGAAATGCCAACCGCCTTCAATTCCACTTCATCCATACTGGTCAATACAGTCACCGCAATCACCGTTGCGCCCGTATCTTCGGCCGCTTTCGCCGCGGCCTTCAGCATCGCCGGACCACCGAAAGCATGCACATTAATAATATCCGCACCTATCGCGGCGGCCGAACGCACGGCCTGCTCCACCGTATTTGGGATATCATGAAATTTCATATCAAGAAAAACCTTCTTGCCACGATCTTTTAATCCCTGAATAACGGGCGGACCAAATCGAGTAAAAAGCTGTTTCCCAACCTTATACCACTGCACCTCATCCCCAGCGCGCTCCACGATATCATAAGCAGCTTCCAGCGTTGACACATCCAACGCCACTATCAATTTAGTATTCCGCATAAAAGTCCCTTCGTTATTTTTTTTTCGCAAAGTTTGATAAACAGATAAAATCTTTATATAAAAAAATGGTATCCGCTAAAAGCATCACAATGCCCGCCAGATAAATCCAAATCATGATTTTTATTCCCCAAAGTCCTTTTTCAAAGAAAATAATATCCATGGGCGAAAATAAGCCGTGCCCCTGATTCAGTCCCAATAGCAAAAAGCAACCGCAACAAGCGACACATGGCACAATAATGACATACAGAACAAGGCGCACCTGCATCGCCAGTACCTCGATCATTTGTTTCCGTTCCGGCCAATAACGACGATATACTTCTCTGTAAAAAAGAACGTAGCCATGCAGCATGCCCACCATTAAAGCCAGCCAAAGCCAAACATTTAATTCAAAGTAAGACGAGTCTTTCCCCAGCAAAAACCATGTTACAAAAGGCGACAGCCCGGCGATTCCGCAGCAGATGGTACTTAATGTCAGCGTTTGGGCTGCGCTATAAAGCAGCATACCGGAAAGTCCAATTCCAAGACTGAAAATACATTGCTGATACTGATACAAATTATAGAGACCATGTCCAAACAGCATACATACCACAAGGTACATCAGCCAAAGCAAAGACAGCACCAGAATTTCCATCGACAATAGCATCCGATGGAGTTTGCGTTTATTATCTGGGAAATCCCGGATAATTTGTTTCTTTTCGGAAAGATTGGCCGTTGTTTCTTTCCCAGGCTGATCCAATATTTTTTCCAATTGTGTGCCTTGATTTTGCATTACAATTCATCCAAATAGTTTAAGTATTGTTTTTTATCCATAAGATCATCAAACTCATCCGGATCATCATATTCGATTTTTAACAGCCAGTTATGTTCTGGGTCCATGAACAGCAAGCTCAAATCGCTTTGCATATCTTTATTTATTTCCAGAACACGACCGGTAAGCTGAACAGGAAAAGGATAGATTTTGCTTCCCACGTGAAAGTGGATCAGAGGAGTATCCACATCGAATTCTTCGCCTACATCCGGCAAATCGATACAATCAAGATTGCTGAAGGTTTCGGCTAAATAATCCGTCATACCGATATAAGCATGGTGGCTTCCTTTCAGCTGTTCTACCCAAAGATGCCGCTTACTATAATAACAATTTTTTGTTTTATTACTCATTATTTTTTTCTTTTATTTCCTCTTTTTTCAATAATTAAACAGGTAAAAATAGGTTTCGGAATTATGTTATATACTGAAACCTTAGCTGTCAAATCAAAAAGTAGTTTTTTGTAAAGAAATATCCTTTTTTATTAGAAAAAAAACGCTTCTATATATATTTTTTTATGATTTTGGAGAAAAATGCCTACACCTTATCAATATATCGTTCAAAAAGAAGATGGCGAAGAAATTGGCCCTTTTAATCAAGAAACCTTAATCGAATTAACGAAACAAGGAAAAATAACGATCCTTTGTAACGTTCGGAATAAGCTTTTACCTCAATGGGAAAATGCCGGGCATGTAGCCTTTTTAAAACCCCTCCTTAAAGAAAAAATAGAAGCCATTGCGCATCCAAAACTGACTCTTTGGGAAAAGATCAAAAAGAAAACGACTCGTCGCTGTGATTACATTACAAGAATTAAAGAAGTGCAAAACACCAAATTTCATAAAGCAAAGCTGTATCTGCGCATTTTAGCTGGGTTAACGGATATTATAACGCTTGGGATCCTATTTATTCTCGCATCCGCTGCCACTTTTGCTTGTGTCAAAGCGAAACTACTGACCGCGGAATCCGCAGGCACGGACTTGCTGGCATTTTGCGTTCTTTTATATTTTTTTTACTACATCATAATGATCTCTCTTTTCACCCAGACAGTCGGACAAAAAATGTGGGGAATTTTTCTTATGCGCGGGGAAGATGATATTCCTTTCTATGCAGGTCGAATTTTCTTTTATGCGCTTTTCCTTCCCTTTTTTGCTCTCATTACGCCAATCACCGCCCAAACAAATTCAGGGCATCGCAGCTGGCAAGAATATTTTACCGATTTGTCATTGGTAAAAATGAAGCAATTCAAACAATCGGACAAGTAACATTTCTTTAACGGCCAACTGCAATTTTTTATGTCAAAAGCACATTATCATATACCCTTTTCAAAAAAACGAAAACTCCCCTACAAATTATGGAAGTATATTTCAAAAGAATTTACCCTGCCATTATTTTGTGCGATTATCGCTTTTTCCATGTTATTTTTACTGAACAGCGTTTTTGATGATCTTTCTGATTTTAATAACACAAAGATACCATTTTCCCTATTGGCGCGTTATTTTTTAGCAAAGATACCAAGCAGTTTAGCGAATATCGTCCCAATATCGATTCTTCTCGCCACCAGTTTCATGACGATCAATTTAGGCAAGAATAACGAGTTATCCGCAATGCGTTCGGGAGGCTTGTCTCTGGCAGTTTGTGCCATGCCCGTATGGTTTTTTACGGCTATCCTTGCTGTTACAGTTTTCTTTATTAATGAAAAGGTTGCCGCAAACTGCACGCAATTCACCCAGCAGGTACGCGCAAAATGGCATAACAAACAAACAAAACAGCAACAATTGTTTTTTTATAATCCCAAGGGTCAACGCGACTGGTTTTTCGATTCTTTTTCAAAAACAGAGGCCAGTCGCAATGTTATTATAAGGCAATATAATGACATTGGCAGAACAACCAAAGTGCTAACAGCTCAAACGGCCCTATTTAAGAAGGGCGAGTGGTTTTTTTCCAACGGGACCCTTTCTCAGTACCAATATGATCAAAGCAATCTTCCAAGCATCACAGATTTAACGTCCTTTTCTCAAAAACAAATAACGTTTCCAGAGACGCCAGATTCCATACAACTTCAGCATAAATCCTGGGAATTGCTGAACATACGAGAAATTTTTCAAATATTAAGCAACAACCTGATATCGGCAAAGAAGATGAAAAATCATTTAAAGGTCCTTTTATGGAATCGTCTTTCTTTTCCACTTACAAATTTCATCGGTGCTCTTTTAGGATTTTCTCTCTGCATTGCGACGGGGCGTTCTGAGATCATGAAAGGATTTGCATCGGCGGTTTTTCTTTTAGTATTATGCTATGCATCCGGTCAGTTTTTTCTCGTACTTGGAAAAAATGGCTGGCTTTCGCCTTTTCTTGCTGGTGCCGCATCCAATCTTTTTTTTACTGGCATAGCACTATTTTTTGTTTGGAAACATCAATAAAAAATCAACGAAGGATTTCTTCAACTGTTTTTCCCCCATGCGGTTCCTTCTTTACACAAGAAAATACATTACAAAATTCATGAGCCTTTTCATAAAGGGGCTGTAAAAAAATGAACTTGACAATTTGCCGAAAAAATCGTGATTTGATTTTGGGGCCGACAACGAGGAGCATACCCTCGGGTATGTGACGAGGTTGGCGGCACAAAAAGCATTCACGAGAATCAGGCAAATGTAAAGGCTCTTTCGGAACAGCCCCAAAGCCCTAAAGAAGCATCCTTGACCGCGCCTTCTTTTTTAACAAATTATCCAACCCATAATAAATATACAATCATGAATAATAACACATCCCAAGAAGAACTTTTTGATAAGCAGGTCGCAAAAATCACAAAAATTCTTCAACTACAAAAAGAACAAAAGACATTCCGCACGCAGAAATTTTCACCCAATGGCACTCAAATAGGCATCGCTGTCCCCACAACACCAGAGGCGGTAAAACAATCAACGCCAAAGGAAACACCGTTCAATAGGGACACACAACACACCATTTCAGACAAAGAAATCAGAGAAAAAAGAACCGCAAAAGTCACGTTTCTCAAAAGAAAAATAAACGAAAGAAAACAAGATATTATAAAAGATATCAAACAAGATATCAAACAAAACAGAAAAAGTCAGCTCAACGAAGATATCAAAAAACTGCAAATCCCCACCCACCCCCAAAAAGTTCCAACAATTCCCATAAATATAAAAAACACCAAAAAATGCACACACATTTCTCCCTTCCGTTGGATTTTATGGATTATTGAAATACTAATTTTGCTTATCTGCCTACATCGCTATGTTCTAACTCCCCATTTTCAGGGGAACAAACAAAAAATAACACCCCTGGAACAAACCAATAACGCCTCCTCAGAAAATAAAATATTCCCCCTTGGAGAAAAGGGATTTCTCTTACCGCACTGCCAAGAAGTTACACCCTCCTATTACCCGAACGTAGACCTCTTTCCAACGGCAGCAAAAAAAATGCTTCTCCATCAGCAAAACTGCTCTTTATCCTTTCATCTTCCCATTGAAATACAAAACAGCATCGGTATAAAATTCCGCCTTGTTCCCCCCGGAACAACACAAATCGGAAGCCCCATCACAGAATGGAAACGCGGAGAAAATGAAAACCAGCACCCCATAACAATTTCTCAGCCATTCTATATCAGTAAATTTGAAATTACACAGCAAGAATGGGAAACCATCATGGGCAAAGATCAAAATCCATCCAGCTTTCCTGGCATGAATTGCCCCGTTGAAGAAGTCTCTTGGTATGACTGCATGGAATTTATTAAAAAATTGTGCAACAAAGAAAATGTGGACCCCCATTCTTATGCACTGCCATCCGAAAGTGAATGGGAATATGCCTGCCGCGGCGGCAGTGAAACTGCATTCTGCTTCGGCAACAGCCAAGATCTACTAAAAGACTGGGCCGAATACGCGGACAATAATTACAAACGAACAAGCATTGTCGGCAACAAAAGAAGCAACTCACTCGGAATCTATGATATGCATGGCAATGTCTGGGAATGGTGTCGCGATAAATTTCAAAATTACCCCGGAGATCTTACACCAAAAACCGACTATAATGACTGGCAAAATATCCGCGGTGGCAACTGGTATGTTTCCGCCGATAACTGCCGATGCGCCAGCCGTAACAGACTCACCCCGACATCACACGGCAACATGCTCGGTTTCCGTATAATTCGATATATCAATATTAACCTTGCAGAAGAAGCACAGAAGGAAACCCTAAAAGCCCTCATCAAACCCGCTGAACTGCCAAAAAACACCATCCAGCCCCCCCCCAAAAAAGACTCTAAAAAACCCTTGTAAAATGTCTCATTTCCCCAAAAATATACTTATTCTAGGTGCTGGTTCCAGTGGCATCGCCGCCGCAAAACTCGCCGCAAAACAAAAAAATATTGTCACACTGCTCGATGAAAAAACCCCGAACAACGCAAACTTGCTTTTTAAAGAACTTCAAGGATACCCTGTTCAACAGGTCATGAATTTCAACAAAAAGCAGTTCCCCGATACCTATGACCTCATTATTGTCAGCCCTGGAATTGCCCTAGACTGCAAGCTCGGCAGATTAGCCGCCGCTTCCGGTGCGCCCATTTGCAGTGAACTCGCATATGCGGCACAATATTGTCCTTGGCCAATGCTTGCCATCACTGGCACAAACGGCAAAACAACCACCGTTGAAATGCTCACCCACTGCCTGAACACCGCCCAAAAAAAGGCAATCGCCGGCGGAAATATCGGCTTGCCACTTTCCCAAATTATACTCGATGCGCCACCGCTGGATTATGTCATTCTCGAAATCAGTTCTTTTCAACTGGAACAGTCGCCGCCGGAAAAATTGCATCCCCAGGCCGCAGCTGTTCTGAATATTACACCAGACCACTTAAATCGTCACCACGATTTTGAAACCTATAAACAACTAAAACTTTCAATCCTGAAAAACAGCAAAACCACTCTCGCGGTGTATCATGAAAACCTTCAGGTATCACTGCCCAATCTACACGGCATTACTTTTTCAGCCCAACCCCACTCAAAAGCCGATTTTCAATATCAAAAAAATGCCCTCGGACAACAAAAAGAAAAAAAATTCTGTCCGCTGATTCAAACAGACCAACTGCCGTTCATTGGACTTCATAATTATGAGAACGCACTCGCCGTTCTCGCCATCGCCTTCAGCATCGGCATTGCTCCCGAATCCATGCTCCCCGGATTAAAAACTTTCCGCACCGGCGCTCACCGAATTGAAAAAATTGCCCAGCATAATGGCGTTACCTATATTAATGACTCCAAAGCCACAAATGTCGATGCCGTCATCCAAGCACTTCTTTCCATCGGCAAAGATTCCCCCAAAATCATCCTAATTGCCGGCGGCGTTGATAAAAAATGCAGCCTGAAAGAATTGGTTCCATACTTGCAAAAATTCGTTAAGCAAATATATTTAATCGGTGCTTGCCGTGATCGTTTAAATCAATCTTGGCAAACCGTTGTTTCCACTCATATTTGCGAAAGCTTAGAAGATGCTGTTCAGCATTCTGTTGCAACTGCAAAGGATGGTGATATCGTGTTGCTATCACCCGCTTGCGCCAGTCAGGATATGTTTAAAAGCTACATCGAACGCGGAAATGTTTTTACAAATGTCGTAAAAAGAATGACGGCACAATTATAAAATAGATATGACTCAATTACATACAAAGGCAAAGGAAGGAATTTAGAAATGACAAAACATTTTTTTTCGAACGTAAGACGTGTCCGCGTACTCGCTGGCACTGCGGGAGCATTGCTCCTACTTAGTGGTTGCGCAAACAAACAACTGAATTACAGTAATGGCCTACTCGGCAGCCGAGAAGTAATTCCGCCCCCATATGCCACCGTCAATGACGCCCCTCTCCAAAGCACTTCCACATCGACAATGGCCGCATCTCCTGCAGTAGAAGAGCCTTTCAATGCAGCGGATGCATCCTTTACAATTGTAACACCTGCCGACAATGAACCCATCCCGCCGATTGCAGTACCCGAAAAGCAAAAAATAACCAAAACGGCGCCTGTAAAAGTCACCGTAAAACAGAGCGTAAAGCCCAATTATACTCCACAAAAGCAGACAACATACACCATCAAAAAGGGTGACACCCTCGGGGATATCGCCATTGAATACAATGTAAGCTGGCCAAGAATTGCAAAAGCAAATCCAACGATCGATCCGAACAAGCTGAAAATTGGTCAGACCATCGTAATTCCGGCGCCATCGGCAAAAATCAAAAGCTCCCCTTCCAAGAAAAGCAACGTCAAAAAGACGACATCCTCCAGTAGCAAGAAGAGCACCACCGCAGTAAATGGAATCCATACCGTTGTATCAGGAGAAAATATCTGGATCATCGCCAAACGCTATAAAGTCAAACGCGACGAAATCCGTAGCTGGAACAACCTCACTTCCGACCTGCTGATGGTAGGGCAAAAATTGCGCATTAAATCAGATGCTCCCGCAGTCAACGGCAAATCAAGTTCAAAAACATCATCCACAGCCACGATCATCGTTCCGAAAAAAGAGAATGTAACCATTACCAATGAGCCGGTTGATTTACTGCAAACACCACAAGAGACACCTCAGCCCGCCAATGATGATGAGTTAAAAATTCTGGAAGAGGGAATTCAGACTCCGCCAGAGACTCCAGTTGCCCCCCAAAAGGCTACTACCACCAACGTGCCCCACTCCGTCAGAGAAAATGAAACCATTGGTGATATTGCCACAATGTACGGCATTCCAGCCGAAGCCATTTTGAAACAAAATCCACAAATCAAAAGTGATTCCGATTTAAAAACCGGCATGACTTTAACGATTCCTTATACAAAATAGACAGGATACAAAGCAAAGTCGAAAGGATAAAAAAGCAGAGATTATTTTTTTACAAAAAGATGCTAAAAAGAGAAAATAATCACATTTTTATAATACCGGCTTGAAATTATTAACAATAAGATATATATTATGAGACTTTGAGATTTTCAATATTTCGTAGATTATTATATATTAAAGAATTGAATTAGGAAAGAAACGAATGCCGACGATTAACCAATTGATCAAAAATGGCCGCAAGGTAAAACCTCGCGCCAGCCGTGTGCATGCTCTGAGTCAATGCCCGCAGCGCCGCGGCGTCTGCTTGCAAGTAACAACCCGTACTCCAAAAAAACCAAACTCTGCTTTGCGTAAAATTGTTCGTGTCAGATTGACAAATGGTCAAGAAGTTACGGCATATATTGGTGGCGAAGGTCATAATCTTCAGGAACATAGCGTTGTATTAGTTCGCGGCGGTCGTGTTCGTGATCTTCCTGGCGTACGTTATCACGTTGTCCGTGGAACGCTGGATACGCTTGGCGTAGAAGCACGGCGTCGTGGTCGTTCTTTGTACGGTGCCAAACGTCCAAAAGAAGACGGTAAGAAAAAATAAGAAGTCCCTTAGTTGCGGTGTTGTAAAGAGAAAAATGAAGGCACCGCGTTTATTAAATAAAACGGATAAAAACCGATAATTTTTAGGAAAGAAAAGCATGAGAAGACGTAATGCTGAGAAACGCCCGCTAATTCCTGATGTACGTTACAACAGTGAATTAATTGCACGCTTAATCAACACCGTAATGGAGCGCGGAAAAAAATCTGTTGCTCAGGGTATTGTTTATGGTGCCATGGATATTATTAAGACACGCAAAGCCGATCAAGAGCCTCTGGAAGTTTTTTTAACCGCGCTTGACAATGTCAAACCGCGTTTAGAAGTGAAGAGTCGCCGTGTTGGTGGTGCAACCTACCAAGTTCCGCTGGAAGTTCCGGCGGCTCGACAGGTTGCTGTAGCCATGCGTTGGATTGTCACCTTCTCCCGCAACCGCAAAGGCGTCGCAATGTGCGAAGCTTTAGCCAATGAACTTTTAGACGCATTCGGTAATACTGGCAATGCGGTCAAGAAAAAAGACGAAACTCACAAAATGGCAAATGCAAACAAAGCATTCGCACATTACCGCTGGGGCTGAGTCTTCGCATTCGTTTTTATACAGCGCATTGTCTTTTCGATGCGCTGTTTTTATTCCTGTACTTCTGAAACATTTCTGTTTCAGACATGCAGGAACCGATTTTATCAGAGAGGTTTCTCTGTATGAACATTAGAAACATTGGGATAATTGCTCATATTGATGCAGGGAAAACGACTCTAACAGAACGGATTCTTTTTAACACTGGAAAAATAAAATACTGCGGTGAAGTTCATGAAGGAACAACCGTAACCGATTATTTGCAAGAAGAGCGCCAACGTGGCATTAGCATCCTCAGCGCAGCCGTGTCCTGCACTTGGAAAAAAACTCAAATCAATTTGATTGACACGCCGGGCCATGTGGATTTTACAGCCGAAGTAGAGCGATGCCTTAGAGTCATGGATGGTTGCATTGCCGTTTTCTGTGCCGTCAACGGCGTTCAGGCTCAATCTGAAAAAGTCTGGAAACAGGCGAATCAATACAAATTGCCGGCTGTTGCTTTTATCAACAAAATGGAACGCGAGGGTGCGGATTACAACCGAGTCATTGAACAAATTCGTTCTCGTTTTAATATTGTGCCACTGCTGATGCAGTTTCCATGTTATATCGATCAGACATTTTACGGGGCCATTGACATGCTCAGCAGCCAGCTGGCATTCAACACCCAGAAGAATAAAGACTGGCTGAAAATCTGGAAAGAAACAGATAACGCAATTGATTATGAATTGCAGCGTGAAAAATTCATAGAGCTTCTGGCAGAGTACGATGAAAAAATTCTGCAAGCATACATTGGAAATAAGTTTCCCAGCTACGAAGAATTGCAGAATGCGATCACAAAGGCAACCAAACGCCGAGAAATCCTGCCCGTCTTCTGTGGATCAGTCTTGCATAATTTCGGCGTACAGTCACTCCTTGATGCTAGTTGTCAGTACCTTCCCGCGCCACAAGAAACGTGCGGTGCCTTCGTCAAAAAAATACAAAATCAAAAATGCGCTTTTGTCTTTAAGATTTTTCAAAACATGTTTCACAATGATTGTGCCGCAGTTCGAATCTACAGTGGCAGACTCAAAAGAGGTGATGTTCTTAAAATTGTTCGCTCCAACACCGTGGTCACCATTACAAAAATACAGCGAATTAATTCTGCGGAGCTCGAAGATTTGGATTCTGCCAACCATGGTGACATCGTTGTACTGCAATTTAACCAACTTTTAGATTTTTTAAAAACGGGCGATACGCTTGTAGAACCGTCCTTGACATTTGAATTGAAACCCATTGCTTTTCCGGAACCCGTCATTAGCATTACATTTCAGGGCATTTCTGAAGAAGATCGTTTGAAATTGCCCGGCACACTGCGCTACATGAGTTGCCAAGATCCAACTCTTCACGTCTTCTACGACACCGAAAAAGGACTTTGGACCGCCTCAGGAATGGG